>JABMSA010000233.1 GCA_013202185.1 Planctomycetota bacterium | reverse complement strand
GGCAATCTCTGCGCGGACCATTGTGGCTTCACGTGGCGTTTCTGGCGGCGTTCTGCCTTGGCCTGATTCCTCTCGAGCGCCGGCACCTCGGCGGAGGCATCAGGGAGGTGGTGCAATGCTTTGCCATGCTCGGGGTGGCGTGGATGCTCTTTGCGTCGGCCTCTGCCGAAGAGCGCCGCCCCGCAATAATCTCGCTCGTCATCGTGTGCCCGTTTCTGATGCTATGGGGCGCCATAGCCCGGTTCGCGAGCGTGCCCACGCCCTTCAGCGACGCCCGCATGGCGCTGATCGTCTGCGTCTCCTTTCCTTTTCTCATCAACGCGCTGCTCGACCACAAGCTCAAGCTGCTCGCGGTTCCTGTTGCCTTTGCACTGCTCGTGCTCGGCTGCCGAAACGGCGGCCTCCTGCTGTGCGGCCTGCTCGGCGGAATCACATGCCTCCTGCTGAAGGATAAAAAGCAGGCGCCGCGCCTCTTGCTCGTCGCCGCCCTGCCGGTAGTGATCGGAATCATCGCCGGCGGATCAACCTGGCAAACGCTCGCGCCGCGCAACGCCGACACGGGGAATCTCAAGAGGCTGTTCGTCGAATACGAAGCCACGCCCGACGCCGTTGCCGACGCACCCCTGACCGGACACGGGCTCGGGCGATACAAGAACGTCATCCAGGCACACTTTGTCCGGTTCGTCGACCCCGACGACAACAAGGTCGCGCCCGACACCAACAGCACCTACGCGCTCCTGGCAGTTGAGGCCGGCCTGCCGGCCGCGTTGTTGTTGGTTGTGCTCATCGCCGCTGTGGCGGTGCGCGCCTTGCAGCGTGCGCGCAAAGATATCGAGGCGGCCGCGCCCGCCGGAGCGGCCCTTGCACTGCTGTTTGCCGGGCTGTTTACCACGATCCTCACCCGAAACACCGGCATCACGGCCGCGTTGGCCCTGGGTGCGGCAACGGCGGTCGTCGTCCGGCCCGAAAAGGCATCGCTGCTCGCATGGGCCGCAAAGGCCGGCACGGTGGTCGCCGTAGCGGCCGCTTGCCTTGCGGTGGTCCTGCTGCCCAGAGGCCTTGTCATCATCGAATCAAACTTCGACGACGAATCCGAGTATTGGGTGATCGAGGCGGAGCAGCCGGCAGCCGCGCCCGACGGCACGATGACAATCGCCCTCGCCAACGACGCCTCGGGCAACGCGGTGCTGGCCATCCCGCAGGACGCGGGCAAGCGCGATGGAAGCGCTCTCTACCAAATCAGCAACGTCCCCGCAGGCCCCTGCACTCTGTGGTTGCGCGCCTATTGGGAAGACGGCTGCTCAAACTCGACGGGCGCGGTTTTTCGCAAAGATCACATGGTCATCACCGACGAGATCTTCAGGAAATGGCATTGGGTGGCGTCGCCCCGCCAGATCGTCGCCCCCGGCGAGTCATTCCAACTGCGCCTGCAGAACATCGAGGACGGCGTGATGATCGACCAGATACTCTTCACCCAAGACCGTCGATTCGTGCCGCACGGCATACTGCGCAAAGCAGGCAACGACGAGGAATAGCTCCGCGCAGCAGCGAATACTCAGCGCCGCATCATTTCGCCAGCTTGATATTGTTGATGGTGACCCTGCCGCCGGAGATGGGGTAAAACAGCAGGTGGATTGCGCGCACGTTGCCGAGATTCTGCGCCTTGACTTCATACTTCCAGCCGCTTCCCTCTGACTTGAACGTGGCGGCCGTCAGGTCGAAAACAACGTCGGGATTCTCGCCGGGCCGTATGTATTTCGGCGCGCTTTCAAAGTAGGTGCCGTTCTCGCCGGTGCTGATGCCCACCGCCATCCGGCCTCCTGCCTTCATCCGGCTGTTCAGCTTCATCACAAGCCAGTGATAGCTCGACAGGTCGCCCTCGACTGCTCGCCCGACGACGTTCTTGCCATTGCGGCCGTGCGTGATATCCACGGCGATCCGGCCGTCGGCGTCCACCGAGAGCGCCGTCGTGTCGTGCGACCATCCGTCGGGCACCTTCCATGCGTCCTGCGGCTTGAGCGGTTGGAATGCCTCGACGAGAATCTTGCCGGCGAGGAGTGCATGCGAGCGTTCCTCGACCTCCGGCAGGGCCGCCACGGTGCGCTGCATGTCGGTGAGCTTGAGCTTCTCCACGTCGTCGGCGCCGCGCGCCGAGTTGAGAAAATGGAACGTGAGGTTCATGCCGATCCTTATCGACCCTTCCTGCATCTCGCTGGGAGAGAGGTTGGTGAGCGACTTCATCAGCGGATGCGTGTTCGGATCGATCTCGAGCCCGTCGCCGTAGTCGTTGCGCGAGTACACCACGGCCCACCTGCCGGCTATGCGTATGCCGTGCAGGCGATTCTCGCGGTACTTGTCGCCGGGCGGAATATCGTAGCCCTTGAAGCCGCGCCGCAGGTCGTAGCAAGCCGAAAAAATGGGAGCGTCCATCGGGATCGGCTCGAGCTTTGCCCCAGGCAGCAACCTGTTTAGCTCGCGCCTGATCGCCGCGTCGAATGTAGTGTCCCCCTCGTGGGTGCTGTCGTTGAGCCAGAGGGCGCCGCCCGCCTCGAGATACCGCTTCAACTGCCGGATCTCAGCGGGCTGAAACGTGAAATTGCTGTGGCCGCTGAGAAAGAGAAACGCGCAGCGGAAGATTTCGTTCGAGCTGAGCCTCACGGATTTCGTTTCTGTTTCAACGGCAAGGCCCACGCGCTTCTCGAGTTGATAGGCGAGGTTCGGCATCGCCGTCTTGTCGCAATCCCAGTCGCCCGAGTATCGCGCGGTTCCCATGACGATTTTCCCGGCGCTGACCTGGTGGCCGAGCCCGACCGTTCTTGAGCTTTTGCCGGACGCGGCGCCGGTCAGTAGGGGCGACATTGAATCCTGCCGGGTGCGCGGCAGCGGCACCGAAGAGGAGGATCTTATGTGGGGCGGCGCGGGCTGACGGGTGGGCTTCGGAGCGCCGGTGGTGCGAAGCCCGGCGGGCATCGCCATTGCGAGGGCGATGGTGATCGGCTTCGGCTCGTCCGGCGCGGGCTCGTCGGGCAGGTTGGCATTGGCCGTACGCGGCCGCACGTTCCTTGGCACGGGGAGCCGGATCGGCGAAACAGGCGCAACTGGCATTTCGCGCGGCTCGGGCCGGCGGGCTGTCGTCTCAGGCCGGGGGGTGATGGGTTTCGCGGTTCGGGCTACCGTTGTCTGGGCGAGCGGGGCCCGGAGCCGACGTGTAGGCATGGCTCGCACAGCGGCCGCTTGCACCGCCGGCTTGCGTGTGGCCTTGCGTGCTATGGCCGGGGCAAGGGCCACCTGGTTGGCGACCGTCTCCGGCGCCGCTTCGACTGCCGCCTTGGGCCGCAGCTTGGGCGACTCAACCGCCGGAATCGTCGGCGTGGATATCCGTGCGGACACTCTCGGTGCCGGGCGGAGCGCCTCTGGCCGAGCGCTCGCACGCGCAACTTGCGGGGCGAAGTTGCGGGGGGCCATCTCCCCGACGCTCGAGGCGGCAACGGCCCGCTTCGGTGCGGCTTCCTTCGCTTCGGATGCCGCCAGTTCCACCGTTTGCGCCTCGACGGGTTTCTGCTGATCGACGGTATGCTTTTCGCGCAGCTCGGGCGCGGCTACGTTCGGGGCTTCGGAGGGAGCTTCGACGGCCTTCATTGTCGGCGCGCTTCTTTCGGAGATCTTCGCCTGTTCGTCTTGCCGTTCGATCTCCTGCTTGATCCGGCTGTACAGTTCGGCGAGTTCGCGTGCCTCGGCCTGATCCTTCTCCTGTTGCTGCGGAGCGCTTTCGGCCTTCTCGAGCTCCACCCTCTCCGGGTCTTCATCGAGGCTCGCAAGGTCGCTCAGGAAGCTTTCCGTCTGTTGATCGCCCTCTCCCATCACGCCCCTTTCACCGGCCATCCGTACCGCCCTGACGGCGATGCGATACTCGTCGAGCGTGGTGTCGGGCCCGAGCAGAATCCACAGGCTGATGAGCAGGCCCAAAGAATGCAGGAACCCGGATATCAACAGGTAGCGGCGCATCGGCGAGACAGCCCGGCCCGTGAGCGTTCTGTGGAGGTCCCACAAGCAGGCGGCAAACAGCAGCGCCGTAAGCACGGCGAGCGCAATGATCGCAATGGTGCGTACGACCATCGGGGGCCGCACCACCCGCGCCTCCACAGGCACGTGAAACTGCCTGAGGGGTGTTTTGACGAGGAGGGCGCTCTCGTACTTGCCCGTCGGGGCGTTGTCGGGCGCCCGCACGGTCACCTTGATCATTTCAGACGAGCCGTCGGCGAGCACAAAGTTGCGCGTGAGGCCCTCGACGTAGAAGCCCGGGCCTTCGTTCGGCGCCTGGGCGATCCACGGCTGGAGCGTCACGCGCACGGGCTGCAGGCCGCGTCCCGCAAGTGAGAGCGTGAGCGTTGCGTCGCCGCTTCGGCCGCGTTGAATCCGGCCGAGGTCCAGCCTCGAGGGCGTGATGCGCAACTCAGGTGCAAGCACGTTGACGTGCAACGGCACGATGCACTCGTCATACTTGCTGCGGATCGTCAGGTTGGCGGCGTATTTCCCTGCAGGCTGATCGGTTGGCAGCGATATTTCAATCTTGAAGCCGGCGCTCTCTTCGCCGCGCCGCAGGATGCCGGGCGAGAGGCTGACGGCCCCGGGATCGATGAACAGCTTGCCCGGCCCCTTCAGCTTGCCGAGTACCGGCTCGACGGCATCGCCGCGCACGGAGGCAAACCCGGGATGCACCATGAGGTGCGTTACTTCGCCCGGGTATATGTCGCCGGCTTGCAGCGCGCCCGGCCCCTCCTTGATTACGATGCCGTTGCCGCGCCGCACGTCGAACTTCCGCCTCTTGCGAACATACCTCTCCTGCACGTCGCCTTCCAGGCGCGCGAGGACGTCGAATTCGTATTCGCCGGGTACGGCAGGCGTGAACCGCCCGATATACGTCGCAACGCCCGCCTTGCTCGGCCCAAGTTCGAGCGGTACCGGAAGTGCGTCCATCGACGGCGTGATGATGAGCGCTTCGAAGGCGGCCGTGTGCGAGCCGGCGCCGCCGGCGTCAACCTTGAGCGTCACCTGCTTGCCGGCCGCCGCCTCGGGATCGACCTTGTGCAGCCGAAGCTCAAGCTCGGGAGCAGCCCGGGCAAACGCCGGCGCCGCAGCAAAGGCGCACCACACAACAGGCGCGAGGCACCTCAGTGCCCAACGCACCCGCCGGGTCGTGAGCGGCGCATGCCTGCTGCTATTCATCATCTTCAGTGTCGAAAACCGCAATAGACATATCCTCGATTCCGACCTTGAGAGCGGCGTTCATTACCTTTACGATGTGCTTGTGGGCGGCGCTGCGGTCGCCGTAGATCACCACGGTCAGGTCGGGGTTGGCCTTGTGGCTGTGCCGGAGTGTTTGCTCGAGGTCCTCAGATCCGGAGAGCACACGCTGATCCACCACAAGCAGGCCGTTCTCGCGTACGTTGACGACCACGGTGTGTTTGTCGCTCGGGGGCTCCGCAGCCTGTTGGGCGGTGGGAAGCTTGATGTCGATGCTTTTCTCGGGCTTGACGAACGACGTACTCACAAGAAAAAACACAAGCAGCAGAAACACCACGTCGAGCAGCGGCGTCATTGGAAGTGCGAATTCGTCGTCTGATCGATTAAGCGCTTTCAATGTTGATGTTCTCCGCGCCGGCCCGGGTGTCGTCGAGATCGTGTAGCTCGCCAGGCTCTCCCGACATTACGGCGATAAGGTGCAGCGCCTTCTCCTCGATCTCGCGAACAAGTGCGTCGGCCTTGCCGCGGAAGAAGTGATACAGCAGAAAGGCCGGTATCGCAACCGAAAGCCCCGCTGCGGTGGTTATTAGCGCCTCGTATATGCCGCCGGCGAGCATCTTCGGATTTCCGATGGCGCCCTCTCGGGCAACATCGCTGAAGGCGCGGATGATGCCGAATACCGTTCCCAGCAGCCCGAGCAGCGGTGCGATGTTTGAAATGATGCCGAGCGGCTTCGTGTTGCGCTGCAGCTCCCAGAGCTCTCGGCCGCCGGCGTCTTCGACAACCGTTCCCAACTCGGCGCGCGGGCTGCCGGCGCACGTGAGCGCGCCCGCCAGCACTCGGGCCATCGGCGTGTCGTTGGAGCGCGCGTAGCTCAGGGCTTTTGCCGGCCCTTCGTGCTCGGCCAGCCGGACGATTTCGCGATAGGCCGCGTTGTCGATGACCCTCTCGCGTTTCAAGGCTGCCATGCGTTCGAATGCGAAGGCCGCCGCCACCACCGAGCAGGCGAGTATCGCCCACATGAGCTTGCCGCCCTTCCGGAAGTAGTCGAAGAGCGTTTCGGGGGGGGTAACGGTGGGCGCGGCATCAGGCACGGCGCTCGATACCGCTGCAGGCGCTTCGCCATCGGCATTGGATTCCTCGGCATACGTCACTGCGCCGCCGCCGATGATCGTCGTCAGCACGAGGGCGGCAAACACGGCGCCGAGCGCCAAATCTGAGGTCTTGCGTTCAGGCATGTGCATTTGTTCCTCTCGGATCAAGTTCATTTGTGACATTTGTCAGTTGGCCAAGAGTTTCCCGGCCTCGGGCGCCTCTTTCGACTTGGGAAACTGGTCTACGATCAGCTTCAGGTATTTCGCGGCCCGTTCTTTTTCGCCCGCCTGGCTGAAGCACTGCGCCGCGCGCAGCAGTCCTTTTGTTTTCCACTGCGGATAGCCGTAGAGGATGTGGGCCTTCAGGAATTCGCGGCCGGCTTCGGCATACTTCTTCTGCCGCGCGAGCGTCTCGCCCAGGGCAAGCTGGGCCTTTGCGGCGGTTTCGGTTTCGGTGAGTTCGATCACGCGGCTGAAGGCGTTGTGGGCGTCTGCGAATGCATTGAGTTCGAAAGCGCACACGCCCAGGCCATAATAAACGTGATAAGCCGGCTCGAAGCCGGCGTCGGGCTGGGTGAGCAGGCGATAGGTGTTGATGGCCGAGCCCCATCTCTTGAGCGACCTGAGTGATTCGGCCAGGTGAAAGTGCGCCTTGGCCAGGAGCTGCTTCTCGAGGCCCGGCTTTGCCACGAGCGATTGGAGCGCCTTCACGGCATCGGCGTGCTTGTTCATCTCCTTGAGCATGAGGGCGGCGCGGAGGATGGCGTCGGCGGCGACGGCGCTGTCGGGATTCTTCTCGGCGACCTTCTGATATGCCTCGAGCGCTTGCTGCTTCTTGCCGAGCTTTTCCAGGCTCCAGCCGAGCTTGTAGTAGGCCTTGTCGGCAAAGTCCACGCTTTCGAGCGCGGCGTCGAGCGCGGTTATCTGCGAGTAGAACTGTGCGGCCTGGTCGTACTTCTCCCGGGCGTATTGGGCTTCGCCAAGGCGGAAGAGGGCGTCGGCCTTCAAGTGTGCGTCTTTTGTCTGGCGCGCAGCCTGTTGGAAGTAATCGAGGGCGCGGTTTTCGTCCTTCTTTCCAAGGTAGGCCCATGCCAGGTCGTATAGGGCGTTGGCTTTCTGGGGCGAGTTCGGGAATTCCTTGAGGAACGCATCGTAGGTGTTTATCGCCCCATCGTATTTTTCTTCGCGCAGCATGCAGTGCGCGGTGCTGTACTTGAT
>JABMSA010000232.1 GCA_013202185.1 Planctomycetota bacterium | reverse complement strand
GCCCATCCACTCGGTAAAGACTATCTGCTGGTTCTCGCCGATGTCGGGGATTGCGTCGACGGGTACGGGGTCGCGGGGCAGGCCCCAGACGTCCCAGTCGAACGGGGCATTGAGCAATCCCCAGATGACTACTGCAATTACCACCAGGATGACGATGAGCTTGTTTTCGATGCAGAACCGGATGACCTTGTCGATCATTGACGGTTGTTTTGGCTGGTCATTCATTCTCCGTCGGCTCCTCTTCGGCAGGCCCGGAATGAATGGTCTCGAGCTGGTCGCCGCACTTGAACATCTTGGATCCGAAGTAGGGGTTCTCGGTGCCGGGCTTGTTTTGCAGCCAGTCGGCGCCGCGGTTGTCGAACGCCATCGGGCAGCGGAAGCGTAGAATCGGCTGCCCGCCGCTCGTTCCGAATCTCTTTGCGATCACCATCATCGACTCGGAGAGGGTTGCGAAGCCTGCTCGCAGTTTTTCGATATCCTTGGCGGCGGCCATTGCCTTTGCGCTCTTTATCAAGCCGTCCAGTTCTTTCATCCACGCGTTGTGGGCTTCGCCTTCGAGCAGTTTCATGTCTACGGCGTCGAATGTCGCAAGAAGTCCTCCGGTGGCTTTGCGGGCGGCGTCGAGCTTGTCCTTGCTGAGGGCCTGTTGGATGTCGAAGTATTTCGCGAAGGCGCCGTCGAGTTGTTTTTTGAACTCGGGGGGCGTTTCGAGCATCCTTGTCGGTGCTTCGCCGCCTGTCTTGTGGGGGCCGCCGTGATGGTGCATCGGAGGAGCGCCGCCCTCGGGGCTCATCATGCTCGGCTTGGCGCGGATTTGGCGCTCGGCGTCGATCACAAAGTTGCCCTTGATGACGACCAGCTCGCCTTCTTCCATGCCTTGCTTGACCACGTAATAATCTCCCGCCCGCGGGCCGAGGGTCACTTGGCGAAACTCATATTCGCCTTCCTCAACCTGCACGTAAACCACGGCCCGGGTGCCGGTGATCAGCGGCGCCGTAGCCGGGATCACGAGGGGGGGCTGGGCGTCGTCGCCGGCGTATCCGAGGGCTTCGGCGCGAACAAGCGGCGTGCCGCAGACGTCACACGTGCCGGGATCGTCCTTGACAATTTCCGGGTGCACGGGGCTGATCCACTTGCCGGCCAGTTGCGGGGCCACGACCTTGCCGTCTGCGGTCAGTTTTGCACGCACGATCCCATGAACGAACATGTCGGGCTTGAGCCGGGCATCGAGGTTGGGCGCGTTTACGCGGATGTTTACGGCGCGTTTTTCGGCAGTGAGGAAAGGATCGATGAAAGATACTTGGCCCCTGAAGACTTCACCGGGATACGCCTCAGTGACAAACTCGACCTCCTGGGCATACTTGAGCCAGGTGAGGTCGGTTTCGTATGCGTCGAGGACCACCCACACTTTCGAGAGGTCGGCGATGGTGTAAATGCGCGTTCCGGTGTCGACGTACATTCCCTCGAGAGCGTTCTTGTGTATGACAATCCCGCCCATCGGGGCATAAATCGTCATGTGATCCGATGGCTTCTTCTTGCGTTCGATTTCGGCTATCTGCTTTTTGGTCAGGCCCCACAGGCGCAGCTTTTCGCGCACGGCGTCAACAAAGAGCGCGGCGGTTTCCTTCATGCTCGGGAGGTCGCTTTCCTCTATTTCTTCAGCGGCCTTTATCGCGTCGATCAATTCCCTCTGGGCCGTAAACAGGTCGGGGCTGTAGATGTAAACCATCTCATCGTCTTTGTTGACGGCCGCGCCGGTGAAGTCGACGTAGAGACGGTCGAGGCGCCCGGGCACCCACGCGGTAACGTAGCCCAGGCGCGTCTCGTCGTATTGGATCTTGCCGACCATCCGCACTTCGACCGATACGAATCGGCGCTCGACGGGTACCACTTCGATCTCGGCCAGCTTGCGGGCACGCTCTGAGAGCTTGAGGTTCGGGCCGTCGTCGCCCTCACCTTTCATGACAGGTATGAGGTCCATGCCACACTTCGGGCATTTGCCCGGACCGGGATAACGACCTAAGTCCATTGAGCAAGTCCAGAACGCGATCTCATCAGTCTTGGCTTGTTCCTCTGATTCATCGATGGCCGGTGCTCGGCCTCTGATGATATATCCGGCGGCAAAAGAAGCTGCAATGATGCAGGCAACAGTCGCTGTCAGCAGGATCGTCCGCGTGTTCATGTGTCTTTTCCTCAAGTCTGCGTCGGTCAGTGAGTCAGGAACACCAGCGTGGCATGGCCTGCCGCCGCGCATGCGATGACGAGCGCGACACCGCATGACGTGCATGCTTTCATGTCTGTTCTCGCATGGGTCTAATGGTTGTGGCCTTCGTGATCGTCGTCATCGTC
>JABMSA010000231.1 GCA_013202185.1 Planctomycetota bacterium | reverse complement strand
TCACAATTCGTTCCCCGGCAAGCGAATTCCGACAACGCAACTGGCTCGTCTTAAGGCCCGTGAGCTTGAATGCGCCCAACTGCCTGGATATAATGAAGTAAAAGGCTCGTGTTGCACATTTGAGGAGGTCGACGATGACAAGGCTGCTCCACATCACAGCAATCGCCCTGGCGGTGATCGCCCTCGCGGGCGCGTCGCGGGCGGATATCATTCATCTCAGAAACGGCAACGCCATGGAAGGCGAGATCGTCGAGGAAACCGACGATACCGTCAAGGTCAAGTTGCCGGCAGGCAGCATCACCTTCAAGAAAGACGACATCAAACGCATCGAGCGCAAGCTCTCGCCGCTCAAGCAATACGAGCGCGCACTGGCTCGGCTGGAAGACGACGACAGCGTGGGCCATTACTTCCTGGGCGTGTGGTGCCAGAAGGCGGGCCTTGCCAAGCAGGCCGAGGCGGAGTTTCTCCAGACGATTGCCATCAACCCCAACCACGAGGACGCCCGAAAGGAACTCGGGCACGAAATGCACGGCGGCAAATGGCTCACCAAAGACGACGCGTTGCGGGCGAAGGGCTTCGTAAAGTATAAAGGCAAATGGCTGACGCAAGACCAGGCCGACAAGCTGATCGCCGCCGACGAGCAGAGGAAGTGGCGCCGGACGTTCAAGCAGGCCGCCGGGCTGCTCTGCGGCAGGAAGCAGGGCGAAGGCAGGGCGGTCTTCGAGGAGGCGTCGGTGGGGCACGCCCCGGCCGTTGTAGTGCCGGCGCTCAGGAGCATCACCAGGCACAAGTGCGCGCTCGCGCGCGAGGAGGCCGCCAAGGCGCTGGGCCGCTTCCGCACGCCCGAGGCGTTCGAGGCACTCATCGAGGCCGTCTTGAACGAACGCGACAACGAAGTGCTCGAGGTGATCGCAGCCAACCTGAAGGCACTCAATTCCAAGCGCGCGGCTCGGCATCTCATGCGGGTGCTCCGCGACCTGCGAAAAGCCCTGACCGCGGCACGCAACGACGACAAGCCGAGCATCGTGAAGGCCGCCGGCAGGGCATCCGCGGCGATGGGAATGCTGGGCGAGAAGATGGTGGTGCCCGAGCTTGCACGCTCTCTCGTGCTCACGGTCAACTACCTTCAGCTCGTCGATTCGACCACCACCACCGGCGGGCCGATGACCTCGTCGCTGTCGTCCTTAGGCCCGATCACTGTCAACGACGGCACCGTCAACCTCGAAGCCGCCACAACGTCGGGCGTAACCATCAGCACTTCCTCCAAGACAACGAAACTCATTTCCACATACTACAACGAAAAAGCGTCCGCAGCGTTGCGTCGTCTCACCGGCGAGCGGTTCAGTTTCGACAGGCGAAAATGGCTGGAATGGTGGGCGACGCACAAACCGGCCTTCCCGCCCGAAGAGCATGAGTTCGAATTGAACTGAACAAGCCCAAGAGTTCTTGAAGGGGGGCCTGCCTGGGAACGCAGGATGGGGAAACTTCCTGCAAAAAGTGGGGCCACGGGGTTCCCCGTGGCAGGGCGCGCCGCGAAAGGAAAAAATGTGCATGGGCGCGGGTGGGGGCGCCTACTCTCCGAGTAGGTTGGCTTCGCAGCTCGGCCGTCCCCGTCTCGGGGGCGGACGAGACCTTCACGGACTTCCGAGTCCGCCGAATTCTGCCCGCCCTCTTCCGACCTTAAGTCAATGCCAACGGACGCCAGGGCGCCTGCCTGTTGCAGGCGTGACATCTGGCCTATGACTCTCCGAATAAATAGGTAACCGTCCCTAGTTTTCCTAGTTTTCCTGGTTTTCAGTTTCCCGGACTGACCTCGCTTCCAGCGGACCGCTACCATCAGTTCCGATCACGCGCCCGCGACAATCGGGCGTTCGCGAATGTACTGTTGCACCCGCACGCCCAGCTTCTGAAGGACGCTTGCAGCATCATTTCCGGATGCAGAAGGCTACCCAGACAAACTGCTACGGCCGGAAGGTTTCTGGAACTCTCGTCGCAGTGTTCGGCCGGATCGAGGACGATGTCCGTCTAAGTGCTCTGGTCCGTAAATACGGTAACGTATTCTCATGTCTCGATTCTGCAGGGCGCTCGGCGATGGCATTGTAGAGACGGGCCGGTGGCCCGT
>JABMSA010000230.1 GCA_013202185.1 Planctomycetota bacterium | reverse complement strand
GGCGCGTTATCTCCAAAAAACAGGCTGTTTTGGAGATAAGGATTGCGTATGATGGGTCTGGTTGTTCCGAAGAAACCTGGCCGGACGGCAGGGTCATGCCCGCAAAAGTCTGGCCGGATGGCAAGGATGCGCCCCTGGGAGCCTGGCCGGATGTCCGGGTTTTGACCGAAAAACGGGCCTGATGGTCGGGAGAGCTGCGATGAGATCGGCAAATCGTATCACCCAAGGCAGCGCCTGCCTCAGAAGGCAGGGCGACGAGCGAAGACGCTCGTCGAACTCAACCGCCCAGGGATGATCGTTTTGGCGCGTTCCACGGGCTAACGCGCCGTGGCTTGGCGTCCGCCACCAACTCCTGCGAATAGGCCAGGCGGAGGCCGGATGCTTTTTGAATCTGGTCGAGCGCGTCGACGAGCGAGGCGTCTTTCAGGTCGATTGTGATCGGGTGGACTCCCTGTGCCGCGTGCGCCGTCGTGGTCGCGAGCAGAAACGCCGACAGCACGAAAATCGTAGCTTTCATCTTCGCCTCCTATTTGCGGATAGTGATGTCGTTCCCCTGCACGTCGCGCGTCAGATTGCACGTCAGCATCATGGCGTCGATGATCTCGAGCATCGGCTCGTCGGAGATGACGACGCTGACGCGCATTTGCCTCACGGCCGGCGGGGCGCTGAATCGGAAACTGCTGTTGCGGCTGAGCCAGTCGAGCACTTCGCCCAGCGGCCGGTCTTTGAATCGGACGGGATCGCGTGCCCAGCGCAGCGCCTGGTTTGGATTGTCCGACGTGAGTTCCGGAGCGGTTCCCTCCGTGGCCGCCCCGGACTGGCCCCGTTCCAGTTCGATTCTCTTCCCTCCGGATTCGAGCGCAACCTTCCCGTCGATTACGTTGACGCTGGTCGTTCCGTCAAGCTCTGAAACGCCGAAGGTCGTGCCGAGGGCGCGAACGCGGGCGCTCGCGGCGACGATGAACTCTCCCTGAGCCTTGGCTGCGCGCAGGAACACGCGGCCCGTCGCCAGCCGCAGGTGCACCCGCTCGCCCGGGTCAGGCTTCTGCAACGTCAACTCCGATCCGCCGTCGATTCTCGCCAGGCTGCCGTCGGACAGGCGGACGTCGGATCTGTTCTCCGGTCGGAGCTTGTCTTCAGCGTAAAGCTTGTCGCCATTCTTGAGTTGAATCATCTTGCCGTCTCGGTGCGCGGCCAGGCTGTCGCTCTCAACGCTGCCGATGGCGCCTGTGCCATCCCGGACAACTGAAGGCGGCTCCGGCTGTGGCTCCTTCGGCTGCGGCCGGAGCGCGAGGCCGGCTACGACGACCGCCGCAACCGCCGCCGCGACGGCCATCCAGCGCCTGATAAGCGACGACCGAGCCCTGCGGGCTGCCGCCTTGGCGTTGATCTTCGCCTGGGCCCGGGCCACTGCCATCATGGCGGGCCGCACTTCGCGAGGGGGGTCGGGACCCTCGAAAGATTGCAGCAGTTTTTCGATGTCGTCACTCATGGTCTATGAGCCCTCGCAGCTTTTCGATTGCGGCTTGATAACGGCCGGCGGCGGTGCTCCGTGGCAGGCCAAGCGCCTCCGCCGTCTCAGTGAAAGAGAGCTGTCCGTAAGTTCGGAGAAGCACTACCTCCCGTTCGTCGTCGGGCAGTTGGGCCAGGGCGGCGTTCAGTTGCCGGCGCATCTCCGACGCCTCCGCGTTCGAGGCCGGCCCTGCCTGCTGTCCATCCCGCCGCCGCACGAGCACCTCGTAGTCGCGCAGAAAGGAATCCTCGCGGCTCCTGCTTCGGAGGACGTTGGCCACGCCGTTGTGGGCGGCGGCCAGCAGGTAGGCCCGCACAGAGAGAACAGCCCCAAGCGACGCCGCTTGCCTGATGAAGCCGACCATCACGTGCTGGAGGACGTCTTCGGCTTCCTGGCGATCCCCGAGCATTCCGAGCAGGTACACCATCACTGCGCGGGCGTGCCGGTCGTAGAGGGCGCCCATGGCTTCGGCGTCGCCCGACTGGAACGCCGCCAGCAGATCCTGGTCCGTGAGGCCTTCGAATGTCACTTCATTTGTAGTAGACACCGCAGCGGTTCAACCGTACGAAAAAAAATCACTTGTGTATCAAGAAAAACTCTCTGCAGCCTCTTTCAAGTCCTGGGACGCCACCAAACAATTATACACTCGCCACCTCCCAACGGCAAGTGGGGGTAGATCGCATGCTGGAGATGGTTACCGATATGAGCGAAGGCCGTGGCCGCCCCGAACAGCTCGGCACGTTGCAGGAGTTTGGCGAGATCGGGAAGACACGGCTGTGGATCAGCCCGCGACACATGAAAAGGCGCCCCGAATTCTTCCGGGGCGCCTTGGTGGTTTTGTCAATTACGAAAGGCCGAAGCCGGCGGGCGTGCCCTCACTTACCTTTCCCCTTACCTTTACCGTTCTTTTTGCCTTTGCCTTTCTTCTTGCCTCGGTCGCGCTTGTCATCGTCGTCATCATCCTCTTGACCGATGACGGGGTCGCCCTGCGAGGCATCGCTCAACGGGCACAGCTCGCCGCCCTCTCTGCTGGCTCCGGCGATGACCTCGAAGTCGCCGCGTACCAGGCCCGGCCCTATCGGCTGCGAGCAACTGGTATGGATGGCCGTGTTGAGCGCGCCGTCGACGTATAGCTTGATCTCGGTGCCGAGTGTGCCGTTCTTGTCGGCGCCGTTGAAGGAGAACTCCTTGCCGGGCAGGACCAGACCGTCGAAGGCCACCAGGCAGTCTTTTTTCTGAACAACCTTCACCCACGCCGAACTCAGACCGTTGTAGCGGAGAGTGAGGGCTGTTACCTTGCCGTCGCATTCGCCGCATTCTACAGGTCCGGGGCAGACATTGGCCTTCGCCATGCCGGTGAAGTTTTCATCGAAGGCGCCGTTGAATGTGGAGTTCTCTGCCGAAAGCTGTATGTTGATCGTCGGCCCGTAGACGTCCGCGAGGGTACCGCCGGTTGTCGCCAGGAAGAAGTCGAACAAATCGGTCTTGAGACCGTCCTGGAAGCCGTACGAGCGGATTTCGCCCGTCAGCAGGATGCCCTCGTAGTGCTCCGGGGTCAGGTCGCCGTCGATGTCGACGTCAACGGTTCCGGTCACCGTCAGATCGTCGCCATCCACGCCTCCGATGAGGGCGCCCGACTCGTCAATCAGAATCTGTAGCGAAAGGCTCGGGCCTCCACCTATCAGAACCGGGACGGCATCCGCCATCATGTACACGGGCGTGGCTTCCACCACGAGCCGGTTGGTATCGGCCACGTACTCGGTCGCGCCGGTGCTGTTGAAGACTATTACCGGCGGTACGCAAAACGGATCCACCACCACTCCCGCTGACGATGAGCGGGCCGTGACCGGCAACACGAGGGAGCCCGCGATGAGCATCGACAGGACCAGCAACAGCGCAGGCTGTCGGCGGCCGTTCAGACTGGTAAAGGCATCTCTGAAGCAGTTTCTCAAGAACATGTTGCTGTTTCTCCTGATTCCATCTGAAAATGCGATTTTCGGCGCGCCCGTCGGGGGCATCGAACGCTCAATAAAAAGACCGGCCAAACTTGGCAAAGTTCTGTGCATTTCGTAAGTCTTGTGCTGATACACACTTCGTGGTATCGTTTCACTGTTCGTTTCGCCCCGAATTTGAGATGTGTTGTCTAAAATGGACGCAAGAAGTAGAAAAACACTCGTAATCGCTTATGTTGCAAGGACTTAGGTGGGTGTCGCCCGAATTGGACATGTGTTCATTATTGGCAACATTATTCCCGCCTTTGGCGGAGGGGGCTGCGACATCGGCGAGCATTTTGCTTGTTTGGCCGAAACTGGTCGCGAACTCTCCAAGGCCCTTTACGCAAGGGTTGCGTTTTTCCTCGTTGAACCTGTTTCGTACAACGGATATAATGATGTGTTGTTACCATATGAAACATCGGGGGAAAAAGCGTGCTTGCAAAACGCATCATACCGTGCTTTGACGTAAAGGAAGGCCGGGTCGTCAAGGGGATCAACTTCGTGAACCTCCGCGACGCCGGCGATCCGGTGGAAGGCGCCGAGCGATACGACCGCGACGGCGCCGACGAGGTGGTGTTTCTCGACATAACCGCGTCGCACGAGAAACGCGATATCATCATCGACGTCGTCGGCCGCACCGCCGAGCGCATCTTCGTGCCGCTCACGGTAGGCGGAGGCATTCGCAACATCGACGATATCCGCAACCTGCTCAACGCCGGCGCCGACAAGGTCTCGATCAACACCTCCGCCGCGCTGGATATCGGCCTGGTCGAGCGCGCCGCGCGGCGGTTCGGAAGCCAGTGCATCGTGGTTGCCATCGACGCCCGCGGCAGGCAAGAAGGCGGCTGGGAGGTCTTCATACACGGCGGTCGAACGCCCACGGGTCTCGACGCCGTCGAATGGGCGCTGACGGTCCAGG
>JABMSA010000229.1 GCA_013202185.1 Planctomycetota bacterium | reverse complement strand
GCCTGCCGGCAGGCAGGGGCCGCGCGTCACGACGATCAAGCCTCGCCCTTGTTTTTCTGAGCGCCCCGCCAGTCCTGCTCCCGTACGCCGAAGTCGATGTAGCCCCTGAACTGGATGCCCAGGGTGTTGAAGTCCGCGTCGGTCTTCTCCACCGTCGGACGATCCACGCCGTTGAGGAACGCGATCTCAATGGCCGGCAGGCGATTGGGATCGGCCAGCAGGTACCACGCCTTCGAACTGGCGCCGCTGAAGCTCGTGTTGGCCAGGTAGACCGAGCTGACGACCTCGAACTTGCCGACATGCGGGTTGGCCGACGGCTTGCCCTTGTTGGCAGTGGTCGTCTCGTTGAGCTGAAGCGAGGTCATCAGAAGTTCTGCCGGCACCTTGAGTGCCGTGGGCACCAGAAGGATGCTCGCCGGGATGCCCATCGGCCGGCCGTTGGGCTTGGTCTGCTCGCCGAACATCACTTCGGCGTCGGTCAGGCCGTCCACGGTCAACGCCGTATCAGCGCCCGCCGAGTAGTTCTTGTGGTCGGTCGAGAAGAACGCCTTGCCGTCGGACTGCGTCGGGTTGCTGAGCAGCAGGCCCCACACCGCGTCGGCGATGGCTTCCGCTGCTCCCATGCCGATCTGGCGGGGGATGTCGGTGAAGGCGCCCATGTCGTCGTTGATGATCATCTGCCGGGTCAGTGCGAACATGATCCCGTGGGTGTCCGCCTTCTGGCCGTACTTCTGCTCGTCGACCTTGCCGTGCTTCAGCTCACCGTCTGGACCGACCTGCTCGAACCTGAAGCTGCCGGCCATCCGGTAGCGGCTGTGCTCCCTGAAGTCGTTCACACTTGCGATCTTACAGACCTGCCGCCAAGCGTCCTCGATGTAGTTGTAGCCCTCCAGGAGCATCTTGTTTGCGATGTTGCTGAGGATGCCGGGCAGACTCGCGGTGCTGAAGGCTGCCTGGAGCCAACCGGTGGCGTCGCGACGGAAGCGCGGCAGTTGCCGGCCGGAGGCCAGTTCGCAGAATTCCTGCACGCCGACGCCGCGCAGCTTCTCCGCCGCCTCGAGCACGGGTGCCTGGTAAGCCGCCTCGACCCTCGACATCGGCACGCCGGACGCCATGAGCGCCACGGCTTCGAACACTTCCGGGCCGGTCGGCCGCTGCGGGACGCTGACGGTCCGAACTTTTGGCCGGCTGGCGCGCAGGACGTGCAGTTCGGTCTTCGTCTCATTCCATCCCTCTTCGATGGCCTTCGCCTCGATGTCGGGGTGCTTGCCGCCGCACAGCTTCCGGATCACCTCGACGCGCCGCATCTCGGCAGCCATCTGCTGGCGCATCTCGGCTACCTGCCTCTCCGAAAGGCAGGCGGGGTCGTCGTCTGCCGCCGAAGCGTTTACAGTCGCCGGCGTCGGAGCGGGGGCTCCGGGGTCTTCCTTGGGTTCACCGGGCTTCGGTTCCTCCTGCTTGGGTTCTTCCGTTTCCGGCGCTTCCTTAGCGGGCGCGTCCTGCACGGCGTCTTTCTGAACGTCGGTGTTGCGAGCAGTCTTGCTGTCGTCCATTGATTCGGTCTCCTTTGTCCTGGCTGCGATCTTCGCAGACGTGTTGGTGTCGGCTCCGCTGTCCACGAAAGAAATCTCCTTGAGCATGGCCTCCCGGACCACGTGTAGCGGTCCCGTGAACGTACGGCCGTTGACGGTCACGACCTGGCCATTGGGAACGAACTCCGCATCAATGACGGCCGCCCCGATGCTCGCCTGCCAGGGGAAGCCGTTGGCCGCGCTCTTGGCCACATCGCGTGCCCACGAGGTATCGCGGCTGATGACGCCCTCGGCGACGACTTGGCCACCCTCGATGGCGACCCGCTGCGTGTGGCCGACTCCCTGGCGCGGGTTGTGATCGAGTCGCACCGGTATCTCCTGTCGGTCGATGGTCAGCCCCTCGAGGTCGACCACGACGGGATGCGGGAAGCCCGTGATGCGCATCAGGCCGCCCGTGTAAGCGACCATCCGGAAGGTGGGCCTGCTCTTCTCGGCATCGCCGGTGGCTTCGACTGTCAGCGGACAGATGAAGGTCAGGTAGTCAGGCGTGTTGGCCTTTGCCATCTTCGGCTTCTCCCATTGGGCTTCGCACAAGGCCCGGCGTTGGGCGGCATCCGGGAACTCGTGGACCATCACGTCGTCGCTCATGCAGCGCTGAACGAACTTGTCGTGCTTCTCGCCTTTGCGTTTCTCAGGCAGCGGCATCATGTGTCTCCGTTGTCAGGCCCAGCTCGGCCATCAGTTCATTCTCCTTGGCCCGCTGGCGGAGTTCGGTCTCCCAGTCTTTGCCTTGCCGCGCGTATTCGGCGGCGAGCGTGGTTGTATTGCTCTCCAGGCGTTTTGCCTGGGCGTTGGCCTCCTTGAGCGGATCGACGTGCTCAGTGCCGTCGAAGAACCACTGGCGCGGCACGCGTTGCTGAGCCGTGCGCAGGAAGGCGAACTCGGTCAGGAGCATCGCCTCCTCCACCCAGGCGGCAAAGATGCGGTCGAGAACCACCTCGCCCAAGTGCGCCTGCTCGACGCGGATCGACTTGAAGTAGGTTTGGTGGTCGAGCCGCCCCGATGCGTAATTGTAGCCCGACGAGTTGCACGCCGCGATGTTGTAGGGCAGGTTGAGGCAGCGGGCGATCTCATTGAGTATCTCTCGCTTGAACTCGCTGTAGGTCGTGGTGGGCTGGTGCGCCTCAACCTGCCCCAGTCGCCAGCCATCCGGCAGCACCGTCGCCATTCGCTTCTCGAGCTCGACTACATCCATCGGCTCAAGCGCCTGGGCCTCACCGTTGGCGGGGGAATCGGTGAAGAGAACCGCCGCGAAATCGGCAGCCGTTTCGGCTGCCGCAAGCACGGCCAGTGTGTAGCGGCGCAACTGCGCGAACAGCGGAAGCGCCGGCGTGATCTCAGGGACGCCGCGATGCTGGCCGGGCCGGTCCGTGCGGAACCAGTGGATCACCGCCTGGGCGTCCACCAGATCGTAAGCAGTGCCCCAACCGCCGAGGTTGCCGGGATGCTGCCGAAGGATGCAGTACGTCGCGGGTCTCCCGAACGGATCAAGGAAGATGCCGTCGACCTCATTTGGTGTAGCCTGCAAGTTGAGCAACGGCGACGCCACGCGATCCGCCTCGACGAGTTGCACGTCGAGCTTCACCGGCGAATCGATCATCAGGTTTCCAGTGAGCAGGGAGAACGTCTCGCCGTCGGTTGCCTTGGCCATCCGCATCGTGCGGAGCTTGCCGGGGAGGTCGATGGCCTTCGACCAGTCCGCGAACGCCGCTTCAACGTGCCGATTGATGTCGTCGTCGTCGGAGAGCAACTGGAGCCTTGGGCCTGTCCCGATGGTGTCGTTGGCAATCGTCAGCACGATGCCCTTCGCGTAAGAGTTATTCGCGACCTCGTATCTGGCGCGATCACGCAACTTCCTGCGTACGTCCGCCGATGTTGCGGCATCGGCGCTCAGGCCGTCCGCCATCGCCCAGTGGCGCGCGTTATCAGCGGTTGTCTGCGCCGCGTCATAGCGTGCACGTAGCACGGCTGGGAGGGTGCGCTGCGGGATACTTCTCTTGCGGAATGGCCACATTACGCGGTCCCTCCTGGTGAGATCTTCGCCAGCTTAATGCCCAGACCCTTGGAGCGACTTGCTTTCTTCGACTCGAGATACTTGTCAGCAGCGATCTGGTCGGGCAGCGAATGCTGCTCCACGCTTCCCGAATCGCCGCTGGCGCGCTTTGGTCCGGCGGCGCTGTCCTTGATCGCGTTGTCGATACTGTCAGCCAAGTATTGCCTCCTTACTCTCTATATCCACACGAGGCCCCGATTTGTTATCCCTCTCATTCCGTTTTTCCTGAAGAAACTCTCTTCGACTGCAATTTCGACAGCTTGATACGAGTCTTCTTCTGAGCCATCCCTTCGCCGGTCCCCGGCAACACCGCCCCCTGCATCGAGGCCGCCGCCGCACAGCCGACGAGGCAGTCCAGCCAGTGATTATCCGGGCGCGATGCCTTGAGCTTCCACTCGTCAACAGTC
>JABMSA010000228.1 GCA_013202185.1 Planctomycetota bacterium | reverse complement strand
TAGCGGAAGGATCGACGACGAGGACTGGGACGAGGGTCAGGGTGAAGAAGAATACAGATCGACGACGAGGACGAGGGTGAAGAAGAAGATGGCGCGACGACGAGGACGACTGAGAGGTGACTGAGAATACCACATACCCGATCGTGGTGGCGATCCCCTGCTACAACGAACGCGAAAACCACCCCCGGCTGATTCCCGAGGTGCTTGCGGCCGACGAGCGCATAAGCGTGATCGTGATCGACGACAACTCGCCCGACGGCACCGGCGACGTCGCCGACGCTATCGCGGCCGGGAACGCGCGTGTAGATGTTATCCATCGTCCGGCAAAGCTGGGGCTGGGCACGGCCTATCGCGATGCTATGGTAAAGGCCGCCGCCGGCGATTGCCGTCTGTTCATCACAATGAATGCCGATTTTTCGCACGGCCCGGAATACCTGCCCGTGATGATCGAGAGGGCCGACGAATACGACGTGGTGATAGCATCGCGATACGTGCCCGGCGGCGGCACCGAAAACTGGGGCCTGCGTCGCAAGATCATCAGCACGATGGGAGCCCTGGCCGTCGGCACCGTCCTTGGGCTGAGGAAGATCAAAGACCCGATGGGCGGCTTCCGCTGTTACAGCATGCGGATCATCCGGCAGTTCGGGCCGGAGCGGATCGTGTCGCGCGGGTTTGCCTTTCAGGGCGAGATGCTGTTTCGCTTCCGTCGCGCCGGCGCTGCGATGGTGGAGGTGCCGATCATTTTCCGAGACAGGACGGCGGGCAAGTCGAAGATAGGAGCAGGGGAGGCCATTGGCCTGCTGAGAACGCTGATCAAGCTTCGGCTTGGGATCTGATCGCCGGCAAGGAGGCGTTTGTGAGCGACCTGAAATTCCATCCGTTTCGGTTCGAGAGCATATTCAAGGAAAAGGTGTGGGGCGGGCGCGACCTCGAAACGCACTTGGGGAAGATTCTGCCGCCGAACACGCCCGTCGGCGAGTCGTGGGACGTTTGCGACCGCGACGACGAGATGAGCATCGTCGCCTGGGGCCCTCACAAGGGGGAATCTCTGCGGGCGCTGCTGGCGGCCGACCGTCGCGGGATGCTCGGGCCGCAGATCGCGCGGTTGTTTCCGGATCGCTTCCCGCTGCTGGTCAAGTACATCGACGCACACGACATCCTGTCGCTCCAGGTGCATCCCGGCGATGATTATGCAATGGAGCACGAGAACGGCCAATGGGGCAAGATGGAAGCGTGGTACATCGTCGGCGCCCAGCCGGGCTCGTTTATCTATCGCGGGCTCAAGCCCGGCACCGATCGCAATAGCTTCCGACGGCTGCTCGGGAAAGACCGCCTGCACGAGTGCCTCAACAAGATTCACGTGTCTGCCGGTGACGTCATATTCATACCTCCCGGCTGCCTGCATGCCACCGGCGCCGGGATCCTGTCTTGTGAGATTCAGCAGAACTCCGACCTCACCTACCGCGTGTATGATTGGGGCCGTATGGGGCTGGACGGCACACCTCGCGAGCTGCACCTCGAGAAGGCGCTCGAGGTGATCGACTGGGACCTGCTGGAGCGCGAGGAGCTCGGCAAGACCGTGGGCATGCCCACCGAGGGTGCCTCCACCCGCTTGCTGCTGGAATGCCCGAAGTTCGCCATCGAGCGCGTGATGCTCAAGCCAGGCGACGCAAACGCCGTCGACGTGTCGCAGCGGTTCCACGTGGTATGCGTGATCGAGGGCCACGGAACAGTTCGCTGCCCGCAGGAAGACTTGCCGCCGACGGCGATCCGGAAAGGCGAAACATACCTGATCCCAAGCGCACTGACGAGCTACGAAATCCTCGCCGATGACCGCATCACCGCCCTGAGGTGCTACCTGCCGCTTCCGGGCGATTGAAGCCCTGATTCACTGCAACGGCCTGGTTGGAGGCAAGTTGGGGGGGCGCGCCATGCCGTCCGCCGTGCGGCCGAAGCTGAAGTTCGGTAGTAAACACCGGCTTCCACCCAACCCCTCACTTCGGCCGGCGGCCACACAGCAGACAGACACCCGGCACCGAGGTAAGCGTCAAAACTCGTTGACTCAACTCAATGACAATGCTATAATGAAACATGGCTGTTCCGAGTGTTCATATGTTTGTAAAGCTCAATTCGGCCGCCGTTATCTTAATGTCGGCCACAATGTTGTTTTTCGGCTGCGTAGCGTTTTCCCGGAGATCCGGCGAACCTACGGTGGCATCGCGCCTCGAGAAGGCAAAAACGCTTTACGAGGAGAACCAGCCAGCAGCCGCGAGCAGGATATTCAAGAAGCTCGCCAATACGTCGAAATACGATCTTGCGATCGCTGAAGAGGCGATATTCTTCCTTGCGGAATGCCACTATCAGCAGCACAGGTGGGTTGAAGCGCACCAGGGCTATCGCAAGCTACTGCGCGAAACACACAGCAAGCGCTTCTTCGAGCCGGCCGTGAGGAGAGAGTTCATCATCGGAGCGGCCTATTGCACGGGACGGGTTTCCACGTTTTGGAAGAGAAAAGGGTTCGGCGCGAAGATACTCAAGGAGGCGCTCGAGTATCAGCCTTTCGGAGAGCATTCCGCCAAGGCCTGGTTGCTCTTGGGAGATTATTACTTCGAAAATGGCAACTACGACGAGGCCCTCATTGATTACGAACTGCTGATAGGAGAATACCGTGATACCGAGGAGGCCAGCCAGGCGCGCTATCGCAGGGCGCTGTGCCTCTACAATATCTTGCAGGGCAATCGGCTCGACAGCAAGGAAATCGACGAGGCAATCGAAGGGCTCAAAGACGCCAAGGAGGCCATTAGCGACCAAACGCCTTCGAAGGCCGCCAGCCACCGGCTGAGCAACATTCGGCAGAAGCTCGATGACCTGCGCGAGACGAGCGCAAAGGAAAACTACGACCTGGCGCGGTTCTTCCTGAAAAACGGAAACAAGAAAGCCGCCGCAACGTATTTCCACGAGGTGCTCGAAACCCTCGAAGACGTGCCCGACTCCCGTTACGTAGAGCTTGCCCGCAAAGCCCTCGACAATATTGCTCAGGAGAACAACTAGTGAGGCACTTCCGGGCAGGTCTAGTGTTGTCGGCGGTCGTACTATTGCCCGCCGGCTGCTACAGGGTCGCTGGGCGGCCTTACGAGAACGTGAAGACCGTGTCTGTTAATGTGTTCACAAACAAGACGCTCTACCGCAACGTCGATTTCGACCTCACGGATCAGGTCGGGCGCGAAATCAACGCCCTCACATCCTACGTAATTGCTTCTCCGGCGGAAGCCGACGTACTTATCAAAGGCGAGGTATCTGATTACGAGGAAAAGCCGGAAGCAATTGATGAAGACGAGATCGTAACCACGTGGCGGCTGGTCGCCTCTGCAACGTACAGGCTCGTCGACAACCGCACCGGAGAAATACTCGCCGGTCCTCTGACGTCGCGCTGGAGCGAAGTATATCCGGCTCGGACCGGCAGGACGCTGG
>JABMSA010000227.1 GCA_013202185.1 Planctomycetota bacterium | reverse complement strand
GCCTTGGCGTCGTCGTCGATCTGTATTCGGAAATGGACATCGTTCTTCACCGTTGAAATGAATGTACTTATCATTATTGTGGGAGGGAAACTTCTTGCAAGAAGTTCTCCCCCAATCGTGCTCGTCCCACCGCCCAAGACAACTGTCATTGAACAATTGATCTCGACGAGGGTCCTCGCTCGTCGCCCTGCCTTCCGAGGCAGGCAATCACTTCGATATCTTGATCTCCCAAAGGGTGTCATGTTTTTCCTCCGAGATGAACCTGCCGACGACGCCGGCCGGCGGCTGGAGACGGCTCCAGCCCAGCAGATGCATTCCTGAGCCGGGAGGATGCTCCGCCAGCCACCGGCGCAGCATGCGGCGGCGGTGTGGATGGGCGGCGGGAACATCGTGGATCGCCCTGCTCAGCGGCATCGAGCTTTCGGGCGCAAAACCGACCCACACGGCTTTCCCGCGTGGCAGAGCGTCGATAAGAACGGCATCCCGGCAGTCGGTGAGGATCAGGTCGGTCAGGGCTATGGGCCGGTTTGTTGCGATGCCCGTGGCGGTGTTGATGATCTCATAACGTCCGTCGACCTCCCGCACGTCGATGCTTCCGTTGAAGCGCGATACGAAGGTCTGTTCAAAACAAGTAGGCTTGCCCACGCCCATGTGAATGCCCATCAGCCACGAGCCGTCGAGCTGTCGGACGTTCACGGCGCCGCGCGCGAGCATTGTATCGGAAAAGAAAACCGGCTTGGCGGGCGCCAGAAACCGCGCCTCGGTGTTGAGGTCTGCGGGCGAAGTAAAATGTGTGTAGCATGTGACGGCGATGGCGGACGAGTGCGTGTGTGTTTGCGCCACGCTTGCGCTCTGAACGGTGGTGGCTGAGCGCGGCAGGATCGCAAAATGAATGATGGCCGTGAAGGCGGCGGCAAAGCCCACGGTGCCCAGTGCGAACACCGCGCGCTTCTCGCGGCTCAAAACCTTGAGCGCTATCGCCATGACGAGCGCGTAGCCGAGCGCCGCGAGCGCAACGGCCCTCACGGTCGGCGCGGGCCAGCCGGGCTCTTCAAACAGCTCATAAACGCCGGCGGCGACCAGCCCCTCGCGGGGCCTGGCCGGCGGCGGATGCAGGCCCAGGGTGCGCAGTATTGCATGCGCCACTTCTTCGCGCGCTTTGTCGGTTGCGGTTTTGGGCCCCTGGCCGTAAGACGAAATAACCACCATGCCCAGCCCCACCGGGAAGTGGGTGAGCTTGCCGCCGTCTTTATCGGCGAGAACTTCGGCCACCTTGTCTTGCGGCAGGAATGTTCTCCAGAAGGCATTGGTGGCGACGGCGCCTTCGGCCGGCATGCTCACCAGCAACCTTCCCCCTGTGCGCAGCCAGTTGGTGATCGCCTCGCGGCTGCGCGTATTCAGCTCGGACGTCAGATCTTCGATGATCAGCAGATCGAGCGCCTCGTAGGCGCGGAAGTCATCGGGCAGGTCATCGGCGGCAACTCGCCCGATCCGCGAGCCTTTCGGCAGGCCCTTGCGGAGTGCGTCGAACCTCAAGGGAGCGCCGCCTGCCAGGGCAACCAGGATCGCCGGCGACGCAACGGCCTCCAGCGTGCGGGCCTTGGCTACGGCCACGCTCTTGCCGTTGCACACCAGCCGCGCGGCGACGGCCGGTTGCAGCGAGTGCGGCGCAAGCAGAAATGTAAACGTGCGAACGGACGGCGCCGGCAAATCGACCGGCCTGCGAATGTTCATGGTGTCGCAGCGGACCAGCAGGCTGCCCCTGACCGGTTGGTCGCCGGTCTCGAGCGTTACGGTAATGGGCATGAAGCAGCCGGAGCGAAAATGGCCCGAGAACCCGGCCGATATGCTGAGGGTGGGGGGGCTGCTGCCCCGGGCGAGGGCTCCTCCGGGGTGCACGCACATAATGAGGGCGATATGGAGAAAAAAGATGCGCCCGAGGCGGATTCCAGCCATTGTCAGTTTGCGGTTTTAGTGCCCGACAAGTACGACTTGCGGCGCCTGGAAGATGGAATCTTGAGACCTTTTCGGTACTTGGTGACCGTTCGCCGCGCGATGTCGATGCCTTCCGCCTGGAGCTTCTTGGCGACATCGTCGTCGCTGAACGGATCGGTCTTGTCTTCGTTTTCGATGACGTCGATTACGAGCTGCTTGATGCTCTTTCGCGAGGTCATCGTTCCTTCGACATTGCGCGTGCCGCCGCTGAAGAAGAACTTGAGTGGGAAAATGCCTCGCGGCGTCTGGATGTACTTGTCGGAGATTGCGCGGCTGACGGTGGAAACGTGCACGCCGGTTGCTGCGGCTATGGTGCGCATCTTGAGCGGCTGCAGTGCGCTGATGCCTTGGTCCAGGAATGGTTGCTGAATTCTGATCACGTCGTCGGCGATTTTCTTGAGGGTGTTTCGGCGCTGCTCTATCGAATCTATCAGCCAGCGTGCGGCCTGGATCTTGCGCCGGATGAATTCCTTGGCCTGCTCGCTGGTCGAGCTGTCGTTGAGCATTCGGTGATAAAGCGGGCTGATGTAAAGCTGCGGCAGGTGTGTGTCGAGCAGCCGCACTTCATATGTGCCGTCTACCTCTTCCACTATGATGTCGGGCGTTATGTATTGGGGTTGCTCACCCCCGAAGACGTTTCCGGGGCGCGGGTTGAGGTGCCTGCGGATGTAGTCGAGCGCGGCCTGGATTTCTTCGGCCGTGCGGCTGGTGTCGCGCATGATCTTCGGAATACGATTCATGTGTATGTCTTCGAGGTGGTTCTCGAGGAGTTCTTTTTCGAGGGTGCGCTTGTCGGGGTCCGTGAGCTGAGACAGCAGGCATTCCTTTACGTCGCGTGCGCCTACGCCGGGCGGATCGAGAGATTGCACCAGTGCGAGCACGGCCTCGACGTCCTCGAGTTCGGCGCCGCTCGACGCCGCCGCCAGCTCGGGGAGGCTGCTTTGCAGGTAGCCGTTGTCGTCGATGTTGTAGATGATGTTCTTGCCGATCAGTTTCTGCTGGGGGGTGATGTCGAAAAGGCTGATTTGATTGAAAAGGAAGTCTTGGAGCGTCTCGGGGCGTGCGGCGGTGTTTTGCATCGCCTCGTGTTTCTTGTCCTTTTCCTCCCTGACGGGCCGGGGCCGGCTGCTGTCGGAATACTCCTCCCAGTGTTTTGCCAGGTCCGCCATTTCTTCTATGGCGTTGTCTTCCTTGCTTGCGGCGGGCTCGGCTTCGGCGGGCTCCGCCTCGGAAACGTCTGGCTTGAGTTCGAGTTCTTCCAGCACGGGGTTCTCAACGAGTTCCTGCTTTATGCGCTGCTGAAGCTCGAGCATCGGAAGCTGGAGTATCTCTATGGATTGAATGATCTGGGGCGCAAGCTTCATCTTGAGCTCGAGCCTCTGCTGCAGCCCCATTTCCATTCTCATTGCCATGTATGCTCCTCTACCGGATCTCGCGGCGCCCGTTGATGGCGTCGGTCAGTATCGATCGACTCACAGACTCCACCTGGCTGCCCGGCGGCAGCCCCCTGGCCGGCCGCGTTACCTTCACATCGCGCCCCTTCAGGAGTTCTGCGATGTGGTTGGCGGTAACGTCGCCCTCCAGGTTCGGGTTCGTCGCGAGTATTACCTCCCTTACGTCACCTGATATTCTACCAAGAAGCTTGTCTACAGTCAAGCTCTCAGGTGCTATTCCGTCCAGCGGCGACACGCGCCCGCCAAGAACATGATACAGGCCGTTGTAGCAGCCGCTGCGCTCGAGCGCCAGCAGATCGCGCGTTTGCTCGACCACGCAGATCACGCTCGTGTCGCGCGCGGGGCTCGAGCACACCCAGCACGGGTCCGTCTCGTCGATGTTGCAGCACAGCGAACACAGGCGCGTGTTTTTCTTCAGATCGCGCACTGCGTATGCCAGGCCCATGGCCTCTTCGGTTGAAGCCTTCAAGACGTGAAACGCCAGGCGCTCCGCCGTCTTTGTACCTATGCCGGGCAGCTTCTCCAACTCCTCGACCAGCCTGTTGAGAGACTTGGGAATACCGTTCACGTCGTTATTCCATGTAATTTCTTATCGGAACAAGCCCGGCCGCGCTTGAGACAATTCTTTTCGAGCATTCGGCGCCGTCATGTGACGGTCGGGCTATTACGTCATCCCGGGCAGGCTCAGCCCGCCGGTAGCTTTCGCCATTTCCTCTTTCGAGAGGTCCTTGGATTTCTTGAGCGCCTGCGACACGGCCGCGACCACGAGATCCTCGAGCATCTCGACGTCGTCGGGGTCCACAGCCTCCGGATCGATCTTGAGCTTGAGCAGCTCCTGTTGGCCGTTGACCATTGCACTAACCATGCCGCCCCCGGCCGAGCCTTCGACCACGCGGTTCTTGAGGCCCTCCTGTATCTGCGCCATCTTCTTCTGCATTTCGCGGGCCTGCTTAACGAAGCCCGCCATGTTTCCCATGCCTTTCAGCATTTCTTCTTCTCCCTGACGCCGACGATTCTGCCTTGGAAGTTCTCCACAACCTTCCGTACCGCCGGGTCTTCATAATACGCGGCAAACTTGTCTTTGGCGGGCGCGGGCGCGGCGGCCTCGGGCGAGACAGGCTCGTGCGAGGCGGCCCGATCGGCCTGCGGCTCTTCAGGC
>JABMSA010000019.1 GCA_013202185.1 Planctomycetota bacterium | reverse complement strand
GACGAGGACGAGGACGATTAGGAATGCGGAAGGAAACGGATCGACGACGAGGACGAGGACGATTGCAGACGGGCAGAGACCCACCCATGCCGCATCGGGATCGCTTATTCTTCTGCGTAGAGTGCGATGGCGGTTCGGCTGGCCGGGCTCAGGGTGAAGAGGATCCTCCCCCTGCTGATGACGCTCACCGCGCCGGTCGTTTGAGACACCACTATTGCAACGGCCGACGTTTCCCTTGTCATGAATGCGGCGGCGTTGTGACGCGCACCCATTCCCTTCAGGATCGGCGCCGTGCCCTTGGGCATCAGCAACAGCCGCCCGGCGGCGTTTATCGTTCCGTCTTCCCGGATTATGTAGGCGCCGTCGATCTGGGCAAACGCCTTGACGCTCTCGCGGAGATCGGGATTGAGAATGTTCTTCTGCTTCTCGCTGTAGCCCCTGAACGGGTTGAACGTTCCCTGGCGCGAAAGCTTGAGGACCGATGCCGTGTCTCCGACCACAAACATCGTGCCTACCGGCCGGCCTTCGATGCCGTAGGCGCCAAGCTCGAGCGCGATGTCGATAGTGGCCTTGATCACCGGCAGTACCTCGACCTTCCTGTCGCTATCGCGCTCGAGGGTCGCAAGCTCGCGGAAGAGGCTCGAGGCCTTGACAACCGTTATGCTGTCGAGCGCGTCGCCGCCGATCGGGCCCGTTACGCTCACTACACGCCCGCGATGCCCGATCAGCCCTTCCGAGATGGCCGAGATCGTGGCGTGGGCGATGCGTGAGAAACGGTCCAGAGGAGGCGACGAGTGCTGCATCGAGGAGTACCCCTCCTGCTGGTAGATGTTGGTCCAGCGGCGCGACTGCAGGGCCAGTACTACGGAGTGCTCATCGCAAGCGCGTTGCAGCCAGTTTCGGTCGACTTTCCGATTGGCAACAACCAGGATGCTGTCGGCCTTGATGGTGTCGGCCAGTTTCTGTGCGGCATCGAGCACGGCCGCCGTGGTGACATCGCGGCGGGGTGATGCGCTATCGCGGCGGGGTTTGGGCATTGTTGTTATCGTCGCCATGGCCGCTTCCCTCTTGCTGCGGCGCTTCTTCCGGCTTCGATTTGCCGAAGCAACACGCCAGCGCCTTCCGCCAGCTTTCCCCTGCGCGGCGGCGTTCTCTGCATTCGTGCAGGCGCCGGGCAGCGCGGTCGTGAGCGCGGGCAAACCTCGGGAATTTTTCTTCCAGCCTGTGGACCATCCTCCTGACCCACGCCACCTCCTGGTAGAGGATCACCAGCCCGATGATCCCGAGCACCCACCCCTGCAAGACCGGCACGAGCCCCAGCAGCAGGCCCAGCAGCAGGAGGAATATCCCGAGGGATATTTTCAGTGCCCTGATGATTTTTCGTTTCACGCTCTCGTTTTCTCGCGGAGGCGCAAGCGCCGATGATGATTTCGACATCACTTTTATCTTCGCAGGAACACTTTCCCGAACAAAGACTATTCCTCTGATCATGCCCGCTCACCCCGCCCGCGCGCTCGGCGCCCTCTTCTCGGATCGGGTAGCAGCCGCAACTCCTTCGAAGCTGCCCAGCTCGTCGTTCTCCTCCACCATGTTGATTTCGCCGCCCGCCTCGATCACAGCGTCGACCATCGCCTCGCCAAGCTCCACCGTCACCAGTTCGTCGGAGCAGTACGGGCACTGGCCGGGCCGGGCGGAGAGCAGGCGGCAGTTGGGGCATCGCCCTCCTTCGCGGGCAAAACGTTCGCTGAGGTACAGCACCTGCACCAGTCGCTCATTCACGGCCCGCAGCGTGGCCAACAGGCCCACTGCCCCTCTGCCGCCTATTGCAGCCTGCTCCACGGCCTGCCGCACGCCGCGGCTCTCCGTGGCGCGCTCGTGCTCGTGCAGATGCTCGAGCACCTTCATGATCACCGTCTCTTCGGGCTCGATCATGTCGAGATTAATCGTCGCAAACACCTTGTCAAGCACCCGCCTGGGCAAGAACCGCGCGAACTCGGCGATGACGTCGTTCTGCCCGGCGATGACCACGTTCTTCATGTTCCGGCTGTCGAACAGCTTCACAACCGCGCGCGCAACAGCCTTGTGGTGCCTGTCGCGGTGATCCTGCACGTGCCTCTGAAACCGCATCTGCGACCATCCCCCGACCTTGTGCCGGCCGGGCACGTCGTCGGTCATGCTGAAGTAATCGTCCACGCCGGCCAGCTTCAGCTCGTAGACGCGCGCGCGGCTGGAATCGATCATGATCAGCATCACGGCCTCGTATTCGTCGGCCAGCCGGGCAAGCTGCTTGAGGTGCGGGCGGCGGTCCACGACAATCTGATCCTCAAACTCGACGTGCGAGCCGAACACCTGGAAGAAGCCGCCGCCGCTGCATGCGAAAAACGCCAGCCCCTTGTACTCGCTGTCGATCGTACCCCGCATTGCATCGCGGAGGCGCTCCTCTATTCGCGCACGGTCGTCCTCGAGCGACCGCACCACGTCGTTGGGCGCGCCGCCGTTTCGGATGCGGTCGATCGTGTCGTTCCATTGGTTCTTGAAAAACAGCACAGTCTGCTTCTTGCGGAATTCCTCGGTCCAGTGTGCATTCACATACTGGGTCACAAAAGGGAACCTCGTATGCGGATGCCTCTTCAACTTATGCACAAGTTCGTCAAGCTTCATCATGAACCTCCAGTCGTTCGCCGGTCGGCGGCTCGGATGCCGGGGTCGGCGGCTCGGATGCCGAGGGGGTTGTCGACCCTGTCGGCACCAGCCAGGCAGGGGTCGTCCCGCTCAGGTCGAGGCCGGCGAGGAAACGTTCTTCGAGAATGCCCGCCGTTTCTTCGGGTGTGCCCTGCACCACTGGAATCTGCCCGCCGGCAAACATCTCGTGCCCGCCGCCGCTGCCTATTCCTTCGATGATTCTCCGCACGATCGTGTGGGCGTTGCCGCGCGGGTTGTCGGTGCGCAGCGACATGATAATCTGCTCCTTCCACAGCCCGTAGCACAACACGTATTCGATGCCCGAAAGCCGTATGAGAAGGTCGGCCACTTCGGCGATTATCTCGGGTCGGCAGGCGGCGCCGGTGTTGCAGATCAGCGCCGGGCCGTAAAGACGCGTCTGCTCGAGGGCCTTGTGAAGCGACACGAAGTAGGCCCTTGTTACGCCTTCGTGCTCGATGCGCGACAGCGAAGCCTTGTCTGCCCGAGGATAAAGAAACAGGTACGCGGCGGTGTCGGCGTCGGTCGACTCCCGGCCCAGATCCTGCGTGTCCGACTTTATCCCGTAAAGCAGAGCAGTTGCCAGGCGAACGTCGAGGCGGACGTCGGCCAGGCGCAGGTATTCCGTCAGGATCGTCGATGTAGCCCCGTAGGTGGGCCGGACGTCCGCAAATCCAACGCCCGCCGGCACGCCGTCGGTGCGGTGATGATCAATCACGATATGGCAGGGCGCGTCCGGCGGCAGAGAGTTGTTCGCAAACTGCGGCTGGGTGTCGACGGTCGAAATCAGGTCGAAGGCGTTCAGCACAAGATGCGACATCTGCGCGAGATCGATACCCAGGTATCGCAGCAGGCCGCGGTTCTCCGCGCGCCCCGCCGTACCCTCGTTTGCTATTACGCTCTTGATGCGCCATTTCGCGGCGAGCAGCCGCCTGAGGGCTTCGGCGCTGCCGATCGCATCAGGATCGGGGATGTCCTGGATAACGATCAGCGACCTCGAGGCCCCCTTGGCAGTCTGCAGCAGCCTATCAACCTGCGACTTATCCTGCATACGGATCCTCTCGTCTGCTCGTGCCGCGACGTCGGCGCACAGCCCCGTTCATGCAACACCCGCGGGCGTCAAAGTGCGCCGCCGCGCCGCCTTGGCTTCCTGCGGGATTCTTCCCCGGCCGGGGGTGGGCGGGCGAGGTGGGACCGCTTGGTAGTGCAGAAGCGCCGCTCCATCGGCGCGAGACCTGATACGTCTAACGTTATCTTACAGTATCGGAAATATACGTCAGTATTCGGAGCAGCAAGCAGAGACCGCCTGCCCTATTATACGCCCTATTATCGCCTCATGATCAACGCAAATGACCAGCGTCGTCGCAAGTTATTGGTATCGCATAAGTTACATCTTCACCCAGTGCCTGGCACCAGCTAGGGATGCAAGTGGCTGGTACGTAAGGAGTTGCGAAGCCGCTTGTCATTTGCGTTGGCAAGTACGCTCCCAAATGGCCGTTTCAAGGCGTTTTGAGCATAGGCTTGGCGGCGCACCCTCTTAATGAGCCATCGAAGGAGTAGGGTGATCGTGGAGGTGACGGGATGTCAAGCTTCCTGAACTACCTCGTGAACTTTGGCGTGAACTATCTGCTATGTGTGCCACGGGTGGCGATGTAGTTCACGACAAAGTTCGCAAAGTAGTTTTGCATAATGAAGCCTGAAGCATCACCAAAAGCACGTACGGTCTCTAAAAGCATTTGTGGGTAATGCTCGGGCGCGAGGCCGATGGGGGCGCCCCCAAAGCCGAAACGCTGCGCGTGGCATGCCTGTTTACATGACAGGGCGCCCTGCCAAAGGCGCCCTGCCGCTTTCAGTTTCTTCTGGAGCACAGACCCGATGGCCTATGGCATGGGGAATTTCCGGATCTGCCGTCTGCCGGGCGGAGGCGGCTCGACGCCGGATTCGCCTACACGGACGATGCTGGTGGTCATGCCGGGTATCGTTGCCGTGTAGGTGGTGCCGTTGATGCCGGCGGCGCCGCCGGTTATGACCTTGGTCTCGCCGGCCTGGGCGGGCAGCGTTATGCTGACGCTCCTGGAGCCGGAGTTGAAGTTTGAAACGACGACGTAGTGTGCGCCGTCCTGACCCTTTACCCACACGCCGCGCACGCGGAGGTCGCCGGTATCGAGCTTGCGGGCGTTGACGCCGTCCGCCATCTGGGCGGTCTGCGAGGCGGTGGCGTCGCATATGGTCAGGAGGGCGTGGTCTACCGGCTTGGCGCTTGTCGACCACCCAAACCGTATGTAGCTGACGTTCTGGCCGTCGTATGATCCTTCGCTGATCGACTTGAGCTGGTATTGGAACAGGTTTGAGCTCTGGCGGCTGTAGACGCTGACGTAGCCGATGGAGTCGTCGACGTTGATCCAGGGGCTGTTGATTGACTGGACGACGGAGCTTGCGCCGGAGACGCTGACGGAGCCGTTGTTCTTGTGGATGGTGCGCGAGTTGCCGTTGAAGATCCAGTTTATCATGTTCCATTCCATGCCGCTGCTGCTGCCGGAGATCTCGGAGCCATAGACGGTGGTGATGATCGCGAGCGTCGACTGCTCGTCGGGCAGCGGAACGAACGCCACGTAGTTGATCGCCCCGGTGGTGCCGCGTTGGCCGGTAACGGCAAAGCCGCCGTCGAATTTCTGCAGGTTGTAATTGTTGTAGTCGCTGGTCGCGCCCAGGCGCGGTACGAGGCTGTTGAAGCTGTACTCGATCATGTGGTCGCCGCCGTTGCGCGGTATGATCTGCCAGCGCGATTTGGTCTTGGACCACGACGCGAACCGGTGGTCTGTCCGGTATGAGTAGGCTTCGGCGTATTCAGCGTGCACGTCGCCGTTGCATGCGGCGTTCAGCTCGGCATCGCTGGCGGCCGGCACCGCGCTCGGATAGAGCACGTTGAGGAAGTGGGCTATGATGACGTTGAACGCTTCGTCCACGAGGAGGTTGGCCGGGGGATTGCTGAATTCGCGAAATCCCGACAGGCTGCCGTTGTGGAGCTGCTGTTTCCATTCCATCCATCGCAGTATGTTCAGCTCCATTCGCGCGGCGACTCGGTCGGCGTAGCGCGCCTTGAGATACGCAAACCAGTGGAGGGCCTTCGTCTCGCCGTATTCGTACTGCGGCCAGTCTTTGGCGGCGGGCATTGCCACGCGGCCGTCCCAGAGGTTCAGCGGCTCGATCTTCTCGTACACCGGCAGGGCATTGTAGTAAAACGTGCCCGGGATCGGGTGGTTGTTCTTGTTGTAAGCCGCCCACACGATGCCGATCAGGCGCAGGCTGTCGTAGGCGTAGCCGATGTGCCACACGTCGTGGTTGTCGATGGTGTAGTCGGCGTTTATGTTGGTGCCGTCGACCCAGTCCTTGACGCTCTTGCCGTCGACGACGGTGCTGTTGTTTCGCATGTCGAGCGTGGCGAAGAGTTCCATCCACGCCTCGCGCGAGCGGTTGAGGATCGACTGGTATTCGGCGTCGCCCTGGAAGAACGCGGGGAAGACGGTGCCGGCCGCCACGGGCCAGCTATCGCTCTCGGTGGACTCGTCAGTCGACACCTCCACCCAGCCATCAGTTCTCACCGAAGCATCGTTGCGCGAGTTCTTGATCTGCTGCCTGAGGAAGTCGTTGTAGTTCGGGGAGCTGTTGAGCAGGAGCAGCACGGCCGCGCGGTAGCCGGGCGTTCGGGCGTGGGCATAGTTTGCGGTTTGGCCGGCTTGGATGCTGGCCAGGCACTTGTTGAGCCGGCTGGCGGCTTCGGTCCTGGAGATTCCCGCCGCGCCGGCGTCGTAATTGGGGTCGGCCGTCAGGCAGGCGAGGGCCAGGGCGTAGGTGCCCGTAAAATCGAAGTTCCTGTCGATGCTGAGCAGCGCCTTCGATCCGGTCCAAAATTGGTTGGCCCATTTGAGCCAGCGCGACGTGACGCGCCGGTAATCGGAGAGCGTCACCTTATCCTTGGGCAGGCTGTCGCGCCATTGCGGGTACGTTTGCGCCCACGCCGGCCTGCACGAACCGTAGACGAAGGCAACGGCCGCCACGAAGACGATAATTCTGCTGATGGTTTTTCTGGCCTGGTGTGTAACCACGGAACCTCCCGTATGAAAGTAACACGACAAATCCGAAACTGATGCGGCAAAAAATCCGGAAGAGTCCCTTCACACAGAGCGTTTTACATGATCCGTGTTGCACAGCCTTAATGGCTGCGGCTATTATACGCGATTGCGTTTGGCGTGTCAACGATGTTTTCTCAGGGATGTTCACGCGCGGAAAGG
>JABMSA010000226.1 GCA_013202185.1 Planctomycetota bacterium | reverse complement strand
GGGTTACTAGGTCCTGAACCTAGCGCGTCTGCCAATTCCGCCACTTCGGCTTGTTGTCGCGCGGACGTGTCGCTGGGCGACGCGCCTTGGCGATCTGGTGACCCCAGAGGGATTCGAACCCTCGTTCCAGGATCGAAAATCCTGTGTCCTGGGCCAGGCTGGACGATGGGGCCGCGTATGTTAAAACTTTACCAGCTTCTGCGGCAAAAATCAAGTGCAATGCGATTTTCTCGGCCGCTGGGCCGCACGGTGAACCGCGCATGTGGCTGCACTTTTTGCCGCTGGTGAGGGCGCTGGGGATCGAACCCAGGACCTACGGCTTAAAAGGCCGTTGCTCTACCTAGCTGAGCTACACCCTCGTTCGGGTCGTGTCGGTCGGTGGCCCGGTCTTGACGGCCGGCCGGGCGCTTGCGGCGGGTCGGGCGCACCGGATTATCGTCATACTTCCAGCAGTTCGTCGGTCTTTTCCTGCAGGGCGGCGTCGATCTGTTTCTCGTAGGTGCCGGTCAGCTCCTGTATTTCATCCCTGATGTCGTAGAGGGTGTCTTCGGTGAGGTCGCCGCTCTTCTTTTCTTTTTCGGCCTGCTTGTTGGCGTCGCGGCGGATGTTTCTTACGGACACCTTGGTGTCTTCGCCCATGCTTCTTATGCTGGATACCATTTTCTGGCGCCGCTCTTCGCTGAGCGGCGGCACGGGGAGGCGAATCATCTTGCCGTCGTTGTTGGGCGTGAGGCCGATGTCGGACTTGAGTATGGCGCGCTCGATGGCGCCCGACAGGCCGGGGTCGAACGGTCGGATGAGTATTTGCCTTGGCTCGGGTACGGAGATCGTGGCGATCTGCTTGAGCCCGGTCGGCACTCCGTAGGCGTCGACCTTGACGTTTTCGACGATGCCCGAGTTGGCTCTTCCGCTCCTGAGTGTGCGGAATTGGGTCTTGAGGGCGTTCACGGCTTTTTCCATTCGCTCTTCGGTGTCCAGCAGAATGTCGTCGTAGGGCATATCATTCTCCGTGAATTGATGTTCCTATTTGTTCGCCGGTTACTGCTCTCCTGATATTACCCTCTTTCTTGAGGTTGAAGACTACGATTTGCATGTTGTTTTGCATGCACATGGTGATGGCGGTCGAGTCCATGACCTGCAACCTCTCTTTCAGCACCTGCATGTATGTCAGGCGGTCGTATTTGGTGGCGCCGGGGTTTACTTCGGGGTCGGCATCAAATACGCCGTCGACCTTGGTCGCTTTCAGCAGGACGTCGCATTCCAGCTCGCACGCCCGCAAGGCGGCGGCGGTGTCGGTTGTGAAATACGGGTTGCCCGTTCCGGCCGCGAGTATTGCCACCCTGCCCTTTTCGAGGTGCCTGAGGCATCTTCTTCGAATGTATGGCTCGGCCACGTCGGCCATGTTTATGGCGGTCATCACGCGGCTTTCGACGCCATGGTGCCGCTCGATGGCATCCTGAAGCGCCAGGGCGTTTATGACGGTGGCGAGCATTCCCATTTGGTCGGCCGTGGCCTTGTGGAGGCCGCGCTTGGCGAATACGCTGCCTCGAACGATGTTGCCGCCGCCGATTACCAGCACGACCTCCGCACCCAAGCGATGGATTTCGCTCGTCTCGGATGCAATAAAATCGACCTCTTCGGGGTCGATGCCGGTGTCGCCGGTCTTGCACATCCCCTCGCCGCTGATCTTGAGCAGCACTCTCTTCCAGGCGAGGCCCGCGTCGGTCACGCGTTTTCTCCTAATTGGTAGCGGACGAATCGGGCCACGGTGATGTTCTCGCCGAACTTGGAGATCTTCTCCTTGATGAGGTCGCCGATCGCCACCGACGTGTCTCTGATGAAGGGCTGCTCGAGCAGGCAGATGTTTTTGAAGTAGGCGTTGAGCTTGCCGTCGACTATCTTGTCGACGATATTCTCGGGCTTGCCCTTGGCCTGTTCCTTGTAGATTTCCTTTTCTCTTTCGATGACGTCGGCCGGGATGTCTTCGCGGCTGACGGCGATCGGGCTCGACGCGGCGATCTGCATGCAGATGTCTTTGGCCAGCCCGCCAAATTCGTCGCCTTTGGCCACGAAGTCGGTTTCGCAGTTGATCTCGAGCAACACGCCTATCTTGTTGGTGGTGTGTATGTAGCCGGCCACGCGACCTTCGTTGGTCGACCTGCCGCCTTTCTTGTCGGCGGCGGCAAGGCCTTTCTTGCGAAGATAATCAACGGCCTTCTCGAAGTCGCCGGCGCATTCGGTTAGTGCTTCTTTGCACTTCATCATTCCTATGCCGGTCTTTTCGCGCAGTTCTTTTACTTTGGCTGCGGTGATTTCCATACAGCTCCCTTTCGTATGCTATAGCCCTGGCGGCTGTTTTGAATTACGCTTCGGTTGTGGCCTGGTCGGCGGGTCCACCCTGCTCGGGCTCGGCCTGTTGGGCGTCGGCCGCTTGCGCGGGCGCATGCGCCTTTTCGGGTACGGCCACTGCGGGCCTTGCCGGTTGGGCCGCGGCTGCCATGGCGTCGGCGTCGGGCTTGGCGTCGGCCCCGCTCATATACGATGCCCGCCCGGCTACGAAAGCGTTGGTGAGCTTGTCCAGCACAAGCTGAATGCAGCGGATGGCGTCGTCGTTGCCGGGGATCGGAATGTCCACGAGCGACGGATCGGCGTCGGTGTCGGTGAGTGCAACGATCGGGATGCCGAGCTTGTATGCCTCGTAAACGGCGATCTTCTCGCGTCGCGGATCGATCACAATCAGGGCGCCCGGCAGGCGGCTCATTTTCCTGATGCCTTCGAGGTTCGCCTTGATCTTGCGCTTTTCGCGCTGGAGCGTGGCGATCATCTTCTTCGAGTAATTGGCGATCTCGCCGGTGTCTTCCAGCGCTTCCAACTCCTCCAGCCTGCCGAGCCGGCTGCGGATCGTCCGGAAATTCGTGAGCGTGCCGCCCAGCCAGCGGTTGTTGACATACGGCAACTGTGAGCGTTCGGCACATTCTTGCAGCACGGGCGCCGCCTGGCGTTTCGTGCCTACCAGCAGCGCCGTCTGGCCGTCTTCCGCGATCCTGTGCAGGAACCGCGTGGCCTTGATCAGGCCGCGAATGGTCTCGCGCAGATCAACGATATGAATCGCATTTCGCTTGGCGAAGATGTACCGATCCATCTTCGGATTGCGCCGGCTGGTACGATGACCGTAATGAACACCCGCGTCCAGCAGTTCCCTCAGAGTAACGATTGCCAAGATTTCACCCCCTTGGGAAAACAGCGCGGCCGCGAGGTAAAACCGCCCGGGCGGCATCCTGGCACAACGGCCGGCCTCAGTTGAAAAGAACTCCACGCCGCCAGGGGCTCCGACCTTCGGAGCGTGGCTCACGAAGAACAGCCATTATACCATAAAGTCGGCACATGTCAACGCCAAAAACACAAAAAGCGGGAAGCTGCGGCCGGGGGAGTTTGGTGGGAGGGAGCCGCTGTGTAGTGCAAAAGCGCCGCTCCATCGGCGCGAGGCCGATGGGCGCGGGTTGTTGTGTCGTTGCGGTACTCGCTACCGAACTTTGCCCCCTGCCGGGGGAGGGTGGGACACGTCGCACGTAGCCGGTTGATCTTCTGCCCCATCCGCCGGGTGGCAGGCCCGCGGCGCCCGCGAGATTTTCACCCGCCACCGCCGCCGAGCCAACGGAAGTTTACCCTTGACAAGTTCGGCGGGTAATGCTATCTATATTACATGGTCGAGGCCGGCGCCCCTCGGGCGAGGTGTCGATTCTATCGAGAGCTTTCATCCGGGCGTAGTGAGATTCGCGTTCTTTTTCCGAAGCCGCTGTTGTGTTTGTTCTTGCAAGGAGGAAATTCTGATGACTAGAAGAGTGACTGTCTGCTTGTTTGCCGTCCTTTCGGTCGTGGCCGGTGGCCAGGGTTTTAGGGCCACGTGTTTCGCGGAGGAGCTGCCGCAGCCGGCGGAGGAACCGGACGTGCCGGATCTCTTGCCGGCCGACACGCTGGCGTACGCCCGAATTCTTGATGTCGATGATGTTCTTCACGAGTGCATTACGTCGCCGGCTTTCAGCGACGAGGCTACTCTGCGGTTGATCCAGGGCCTTCAAGGGGAGATTGCCAGTGGGCTTGAGGAACTGGGCTTCTCGCGGGATGGGCTCGGAGAATTGTACGGATCCATGAGGTCCCTGCACCTGGCAATTGTGGGCATCAATTACGACGAGGAGTATCCTTGTCTTGTCGGCGTGATCGAACTCACCGATCCGAAGATTGCCAGCCGCGTGCTTGCCGATTCCGCGCGCCGGCGGGCGGCTCAGAATCCCCGCCGCGCGGTACAGAACAAGCTCACGTGGGATTTCCGTGGGCACACCGTCTACCATGCCGACATCGACTTTGACTTCCCGATCCATATTGCGCTGAAGGGGAGCAGGCTGTTCTTTGCGTCCGATCCGTTCGATCTCAAGACGATGCTCCTTGGGAAGAAGCCGGATATGGCGTTGGCGCAGGTTCCCGCTTACCGGCAGCTCAGCAAGCGTTATGAATCCCGCAAGTGCTTCGTCTTCGGTAATGTGCAGCAGGGCCTGCAATTGCTGCGCCGAACCATGGACACCGACGACCTGAATGAGATGAACATCGCCGACAACGCGCTGGGGCTGCGCGACATCAAGGCCGTTGGCATCGGCTCGAGCATCGGCATCAAGCCTAACGAAGCCGCACTGGAGATGACGATTCTGCTGGCCGAGAGCAATCCGATGCGCAGCCTGTTTCGCGGTGCTACGCTCGATCCGACGCAGCATCTGAAGGCGCTGCCCAAGGGATGTTTTTTCGGCCTGTTCGGCAACTTTACAGACCCGGCCGCCACGTGGCAGCGAGTTGGCAAACTATTCGGAGAATTCGATGGTGCCCGAGAGTTCAGGCGTTTCCGGGAGAGAAGCATGAGAGAGGGGATAGACATCGATGAACTCGGAAAGGTCGCGTCCGGCCCGATTGGCCTGTTCATGGTGGCCGGGGGCAACCACCCCGATGACCCCTCCGGCGCCATGGCTATATCGGTCCGTGATCATAACTCGCTCAAGACATCTTTGCAGAAAGCTATCGACGCGAATCCAAGGGGAAGGACACAAGAGATCGGAAGGTTCGAAGGCCGCCCCGTCGACGGCGGGGATTTCGGGTCATTAATGATCGGCCCGGGATATGCATTCCTTGGTCTCAACATGGGAGGGAGAGACACAGAGGCTACCCTGAAAGGAATCGCCGCTGCCGAAG
>JABMSA010000225.1 GCA_013202185.1 Planctomycetota bacterium | reverse complement strand
ATCCCCTAATGATTCTGCTACAAATGATTCTGCTATCAATCTTCCCCATCGATCTGCGAGAGTCGCCGCTACGGGGCTCAATCATTATTGTGCATCAGTTGCCCAGGGCTCCCGCCGCCCTGGGCTAACAATAAGGCGTCCCTCCCGGGCGAAGAGCTGATCGGGATGATGGACGACGCGGAGATCGGCGATGCTGGGGGTCGACAAGATAATCTTCGGCTCCGATCACTTCGCCCGCTCGCAGAGAAATCTCTACGGAAACTTCTCTTACATACTGGAGCGAGCGTTCCCCGATCCAGAAGAACGCGGCATGATCCTCGGCGGCAACATCGCAAGGATTCTGGATTGCGAGTAAACGGCGCGTAATTGTGGCCGGCCCTTGTGCGCCTGCACGGGGCTGCTCCGCGGCCCGGTAATTGCCGAATCCGCTGCGGCTGATGCCGATAATATTGGCGTACGACTTCAGGAAACTGCTTGCAAGTGACGTGACGCTGTGATATAATGCAGGCGGTAAGGTGCCCTGTAGCGTTCCGGTTTCCGGCCGGCGTTTCCTCGCAGCAGGAAGCACGCGGGCGGTTCGATTCCGGTATCGCTCGCGGCTGTTTGCACGGCCCCGTAGCTCAATTGGCTAGAGTGCCAGACTGTCGATTTGGATGTTGTGGGTTCGAGTCCCATCGGGGTCGCCACCAGATCAGCCCCTGCAGGTCTTCAAGATACGCAGACTTGCGGGGGCTCTTCATTTCGCCGGGATCGTCTCGTCCTGCCGTCTGATGCTTCACCCAACCGCCCGACAGCCGTCATGCACGACGGCACGGCGCTCAATCCGAAACGGAATTCCTTTGACACTCAGCCTCTATAGAGTATGATTCATGTTGGCTGCGATCGCCATCGGGAGGAAGAGCATGGAATTGCACCAGCAGCGGAGAATGACTCGTCAGCGGAGAGTGATCCTCGAGGAACTGGCGAAAGTGACGTCGCATCCGTCGGCCGATGAGGTCTACGCGATGGTGCGGCGCCGGATTCCGCGAATCAGCATGGGTACGGTGTACCGCAATCTCGATGTCTTGTGGGAATCGGGAACAATTCAAAAGCTCGTATCCGGGGGGTCGCAGATGCGTTTCGACGCCAACGCCGCTGTGCATTATCACGTTCGGTGCGTGCGTTGCGGGCGTGTGGATGACGTGGCTATGGATCCGCCGGCGCGCATCGAGGAGAGGGCCGCCAATGTTACAAAGTATAAGATTCTGGGGCACAGCCTGGAATTTGCCGGGGTGTGTCCGGCCTGCAAGAAGCGGGAAGCAACCGGGCAGGGCACTGACTGAAACCAAGAAAGGAAATGCTCGATGAACTTGAAAGGCTCGAGAACCGAAACAAACCTCCTGACCGCATTCGCGGGCGAATCGCAGGCGCGCAATCGTTACACCTTTGCTGCAAGCCAAGCGACAAAAGAGAGCTTTGTGCAGATCGCCGCGATCTTCGAGGAAACGGCCAACCAGGAAAAGGAGCACGCCAAGGCCCTTTTCAAGCGCCTCGAGGGCGGCGAGGTAGAGGTGCAGGCGGCCTTCCCCGCCGGCGTAATTGGCAACACCGCCCAGAACCTGAAGGCGGCCGCAGCCGGTGAAAACTACGAGTGGACCGACATGTACCCGGGCTTCGCCAAGGTCGCGCGTGAGGAGGGCTTCGACGAGATTGCCGGCCAGTTTGAAGCGATCGCCGTGGCCGAGAAGCAGCACGAGAAGCGCTACCTGGGCCTGCTGGCCAACGTGGAAGCCGGGGCCGTGTTCAAGAAGGACGGCCCGGTCGTCTGGAGATGCCGCAACTGCGGTTACCTGCACGAAGGCCCCGAGGCGCCCAACGAATGCGCGGCGTGTGGGCATCCGCAGGCGCACTTCGAATTGCTCGCCGAAAACTGGTGATCACACCACGAATGCGAAGATCTTGATCGGTGCCCGGCCCCGCCATCGCGCGCGGCCGGGCGCCTGTCGTATCGCCTCAGTTGGCAAGCTGAAACTGCTCCATCGCAGCGCCGAGTTCCTTTGCCTTTCGCATGAGCATCTCGTTGCCGCCGAAATCCTTCTGCCGGCTGCCGGTGACGACGGCGATTTCCATCTTCTTGTCAAACTCCAGCCTGAAGCTGTACTCGAGGGTCCGCGCCGTCATGACCTTGAGCGTTTCGGCGTTGAGCACGCCTTTGCTCAGCTCCACCTGCGCCGTGGGGGCCACGAAGTTTTCGAGTTTGCCGAGGTACGCGGTATGACCTCCGCCACGTCAAGTGCCCTGCCAGGGCAAATGCCGCAAAGGCCACAGCACACACAATCACTTTCTTCTGCATAACTCGATCTCCTTTCAAAGTCTGCAAACTTCCGCCGTGCACCATTGCCGCCGGCCGGCCACGACGACACACCGGCCGCCTCAAGCGTCTCTTACACTATTACAGATATAGACGCTCCCCACGCCAAAATGTTTGTAACAAGCATGTAACAAGATGTATCAGATGAAGAAAAGTTCCCCTCAGCGGCCAAAATAAGCTTGACATTGGCCCTGGAAAGGGTATACTTTAAGTAGACAGGGGAGAGTAGTGTACCCTCCCCGTGTGGTTTGGTTGGGCCTCTGTAAATGAATGAAAGGAGATGCTTATGTTCATGAAGAACCGACGGGCCTTCACGCTGATCGAGCTTCTTGTCGTTATCGCAATTATTGCTATTTTGGCAGGCTTTCTCATGCCTGCATTGTCCAGAGCTCGTCAGCAGGCCAAGGTAACCGCATGCAAGAGCAATCTGCGGCAGCTTGGCATGGCCCTCATGACCTACCTCGACACTTATGGTGCCATGAAGTATTACCCCTATCCGATCGAAGCCGCCGGAGGCGTGGTGGCCGGGGGGGCTACTGAGCCAGGCTCGGGCTTTTCCGGCGCCGCGTTCCTGGCGGCCCTCTACTGGTCGAGCACGATCACGGAGGCGGGCATTTTCCTTTGCCCGAGCAGTGACGACGACAACCTGAGGGGCAAAGCCTACGGTGACCCGGAGGAACAGGACACTCCTCCCGGCTTCGCCACCTATTTCTCCGAGAATGAAGACATCGGGGCGGACGATGGTTCGGGCTCAACTTCAGAAGCCGCCGGGAACCTCGTAAGCTACGCATCCAGAGCCATGTGGAAAATGCCCGGCAGCGGACGCCCGCTCACGGATCGCCTGCCTTCGGACACCGTCATGGCGAGCGACGACACGCAGGGCACCGCAAACCACCTGGATGGCTACTGCGTGCTGTATGTCGACGGCCACGTAGAGTGGCTGCCCGCGCCCAACAAGGTCGGCTCCGGAACAGAGGGCCTGGTAGGCCAGGAAGAACCGCCTCTGGACATGGTCGACAACTAGAAAAAGCTTCATCAGCCAAACCACTCAGCTTACGCCCGCGACAGACGGCATGTCGCGGGCGTTTTCATGCCCGTGCACGGCGTATCTGTTCGGCCGCTGGGTGGTTCGGCTTCGACCCCGGCTCAACGCTGGGCGTTGGCGACGGCTCGGCGATTGCGCGCGTGGCGGCAAACACGGACCTCTCGGCGGCAGCAAGATTCGGCACAATAGACCCATAGCTCGCGTCATGGGAAAAATTGACTGATGTGCCCGACGTGGCACATCGTTGTTGCCGGTTTCGGGCCCCGACGTGTCACCTTGGGCGACGCCAAATAGACGCCTGCACCCACAAAACATCTGCGCGCGCTGCAATTCCGTTTTTCGGTTTCCCTGTTGCTATGGGCGCCGCAATGTGGTATTATCTTGTCTTGCAATTTGCATGCACGGAGGCATTATGAAGCAGCAATGTTCGCGGCTCGATTACCTCGCGAGCAAAAGCGACCTCGAGAGGCTCGTCGGCCAAAGCCGCGGTGAGCCCGGCGCCGACCGCGATACATACCAACGGGAACCGTTTGCCCGCGCGGTCAAGGCCGACAAGACCAGCCGCATCTATCTCGCGCACACTTACCACACCAAGGTGCCGCCCGCCGGGATCGTTCAATACATCGAGCATTACACCCGGCCCGGCGACGTCATCCTCGATCCGTTCTGCGGCTCGGGCATGACCGGCGTGGCGGCGGTCTCGTGCGGATGCAGCGCCGTGCTGATCGATCTCGCGCCGTCGGCGTGCCACCTGGCATTCAACCACACAACGCCTCTGGATGCGGCATCGGTGAGTTCGGCCTGGGCGAAAATACGTGAACGCGTGGCCGACGAGATGCAGTGGCTTTACGGCACTCTCGATGCGCACGGCAGCCCGGCCGTGCTGGATTACCTCGTGTGGAGCGACGTGTACAAGTGCGGCAGTTGCGACGCCGAGATCGTGCTGTGGGACGTCGCCGCCGACCCGGCCACCGGCCGCGTGGCCATGACGTTTCACTGCCCGCAGTGCAACGCCCAGTGGAAGAAAACCGAGCTGAAGCTCATCGGCACACGGCCCGTGCACAAGCGGGTAGGCGGAAAGAAAATGCCGGCCGACGAGGCCGACCTCGCGCAGGCCCGCGAGATCGACGCGCTGCTGATACCCTGCTGGTACCCGCAGAACCGAATGATGAACGCACCCGACGACGTGGTGGTGTGGGGCGACAAGTGGCGCAAGGGCTGCTTTTGCATCGAGCGCGTCAGCGACGTTTACACCCGCCGCAACCTGTGGGCGCTGGCACGGATATGGGACGAAATCGGCACGGTGAAAGATCGGCGCACCCGCGCCGGCCTGCAGTTTCTATTCACATCGATAGCCCGCCGCGATTCGCGCCGCACCGCGTGGAACGGAAACGCCGGCAGCTCGATCTCGGGCACGCTCTACATCAGCTCGATCACGGTCGAAAACAACATCCTGCGAACAATGGACGGCCGCCTGCGCAAACTTCTGCGCGCGTTGAAGTCGGTGTACTTCGCACCAGGCGGCAAGGCCCTCGTGCACAACGGCAGCGCCACCCACCTGCCCCTGCCCGACGACTCGATCGACTACGTTTTCACCGATCCTCCATTCGGCGGCAGCCTCCAGTATGCCGAGCTGAATTTTTTCTGGGAGTCGTGGTTGCAGGCATTCACGCCTGTGCGGCAGGAAGCCGTGATGGCGCGCACGCAGAACAAGGGCGTAGGCGAATACGGCAGGCTGATGCGCCGGTCGTTTGCGGAGGTGCGCCGCGTGCTGAAGCCCGGCAGGTGGGCGTCGGTTGTTTTTCATTCGACCAGCGACGCCGTGTGGGGGGCCATTCAGCAGGCGGCGGTCGACGCCGGTTTCGATATCGTCAAGGCGGTGCCGTTTGACAAGGTGCAGAAGACCTACAACCAGGCGAAGAAGACGAAAGCGGCGGGCTTCGACGTGGTGATGAACCTGCACAAGGCGGCCGTTGCCACGCGGACGGTAACGCAGAGCACCGGTGAGATCGACAAGATTGTGCTGGGCGAAATCCGGCGGCACATCTCGGAGCAGCCCCAGGCGCCCATCACGCCGCAGTACCTCCATTCGCTTGCCATTACCACGCTGCTCAATCGCGGCATCGCCGTCGAAAAGGTTACCATCCCATACATCATCGATCTGTGCGAGAAGCATCTGGACGACGTGCACATGCAGCGATCGGAATAACCAGCCATGAACGACAAGGTCCCCCGCGGCATGGGGCGCAATATACTCCTCCTGGGCGTGGTGAGTTTTCTCAACGATTTCAGCAGCGAAATGATCATGCCCATCTTGCCGTTTTTCATTGCGGATCTGGGCGGAGGCGACGTGTCGCTCGGGCTGATCGGCGGCGCGAGAGACGCTATCGCCAGCCTGCTGAAGGTGCCGTGCGGGTACTGGTCGGACAGGTCGGGCAAGCGGAAGATTTTTGCGACGGCCGGCTACGCGTCATCTGCGGTGTTCAAGCTGCTGCTCGCGTTTTCGGCGGCCTGGCAGCACGTGCTGATCTTCGCGGGCCTGGAGCGCATGGGCAAGGGCATCCGTACCGCCGCCAGGGACGCCATCATCTCGGAATCGATGCCGAACGCGCGAGGAAAGGGATTCGGCATTCATCGATCGATGGACACGGCCGGTGCGATCCTTGGGTCTGTTGTCGCGTTCCTGTTGTTTTTTGTCTGGGAGTTCAGCTTCAGGTCCATCATTGTGGCGGCCTCGATCCTCGCGCTGTTTTCGCTGGTCCCGCTGCAGTTTGTCAAGGACAAACCGAGGGCTCCGCAGAGCTCCTCGCTACGGATAAGCCTGTCGGCCCTGCCCGCGCGGTTGCGCGGTTTTGTGCTGGTTGCGGGCGTGTTTTCGCTGGCGGATTTCAGCTTCATGTTTTTCATTATGAGATCGCGCGATTACTTCGCGGTGCACTTCCCGGGGAAGCTCGCCGGCGGGCTGCCGATCCTCCTTTATGTTCTTTTCAACATCTTCTACGCGGTGTTCGCCGTGCCGTTTGGGGTGCTGTCCGACAGCATCGGCCGGCGGCGCGTTCTTGCGGCCGGCTACGCGCTCTTTGCCCTGATGTCGCTGGGCTTTGCGTTTTTCAATTCGCTGCCGGCGTTCATCGTGCTGTTTGCGTTGTATGGCGTGGTGAGGGCGCTCATCGACGGCAACCAGCGGGCGTTCGTTTCGGATCTTTCACCGGCCGACGTCCGCGCCACGGCCCTGGGCACATATCACACCGTTACGGGTCTTGCGGCCCTGCCTGCGAGCCTGATAGCCGGCCTGTTGAGAACGATCGCCCCCGAGGCAACGTTCATCTACGGCGGGGTTGTGGCCGCGATCGCCGTGGGGTTGTTTGTGGGGTTTGGGCGGCGTGCCGAACAATGATCAGAAGCGTGTTCTGCCGTCGCGGTGGAACAATGCATGCCAAGCACCTGCGAGAACGGGAATAAGCCGAACGGGGCAGGGTGTTACGTTTCGCGTCTTTGGTGCAAGGTGGATGTCTGCTGCCAATCGCCTGCAGTGGAGTATTCCCTGAATCTTCGCCGTCTCAGGAAAGGTTCAATCTCTTCCTGGATCTTGTCAAAATCCTTTTTTGCGGCTGACAGACGCTTCCGACCTGCTTTCGTTTTCTCTGGCACGGAGTTTCTCTTACCCATGTTTCTCTCCTTCCCTCTGGGAAGGCGGCATAGTATACCTTCAGGCTTGAGATAGTCAAGAAGATTCTTGGCGGAACAAAGAGCGCGACAACTGCTCGCCCTCACCCCGCGATATTCATGGCCACCTTGATCGCCTCGCGCTGCTCGATGAGCGCGAAGCCGGCGATGATGTCGTCGAGCGGGAGGACGTTGGTGAGGAACCTGTCGGGGTGAATCTTTCCGCTGCTCCACAGCCGCATGATTTCGTCGTGGGCCTTGGCCTCGTCGGGGCCGACGGACACGATTCTCTTGTCGTCGTCGTGGTTGAGGTGCGCGTCGCCGCGGTCGACGACTGCATACAGGCCGATCTTGCCTTCCGGATGGAGCGCGGCTATGGCGTCTTTGACGATGCTGGCCTTGCCGATCGCGTCGATCACCACGTCGACGTTGCCCTCGAGGATGGCTCTTGTTTTCTCGGCGATGGATTCGGTGTTGGTGTTGATGACTTCGTCGGCGCCGAATGAACGCGCCGTTCGGAGGGCTTCTTCGCGCCGGCCGGCCACTATCACGGGGTGCATGCCGATGATCTTTGCCATGTATGCGCACGCCAGGCCTACCGGCCCGTAGCCGAGCACAAGCAGGCTGTTGCCCGGTTTTACGTCGAGTGCGCGGAGGTAGCTGAGCACTTCCTTGAGAGTGATGCAGACGGTGGCCTCGAGCACGTTGGCTTCGCCGGGTATCACCTGTTGGCCGGTGTGATGGGGCGGGGCGGCCGTTCCGGCGCCGGAGGCTTCGATGGCCTTGAGGTCGGTGACGGTTCCGAACTCGGCGAATCCGCCCCAGCAGCAGTTGTAGCCTTCGACGTCGGCCTGCGGGCGGAATACCAGGTCGCCTTCGTTGAAGCTGGTAACCTTTGCGCCGATCTTCACCACCCTGCCCACGCTCTCATGACCGAGAATGCCCGGGTAACCTTCCGCTCCGAAGAACGGGATCGTTCCATGAACGATCTTCCTGTCGGTGCCGTTGCAGATCGAACAGGCGAGCGTTCGGACGAGCGCCTGGCAGTCTTCGATCTTCACGTCGGGCACGTCTACAATCTTCAGGGAACCGGGCTTGTCGACCACAGCAGCTTTCATATGTGCGCTCTCCTCAACCATCGATCGGCAATGAGTTCAACCTGCAATTATAACAGAACAGCCTCTGATGACAATAGGAAATATGCGTTGAGCGATTGCACCGTGTGCGCCGTCATTTTTCCCGTGGAAAAGCGCCGGGCGTCGTTATACAATGCCGTTTTGATCGTGTCGGTGAATACTTGCGCACTCTCCCTGCGTCGTGCGCAACATGGAAAGTGGAGAGCATCGATGGAAATTGTTTTTTCGCTGATTCCCGAGGACAAGTTTTTCAAGCCGGCGGCCGGCGACGTTGCCACGCTGCTGAAGACGCTGCTCATCGACGAGTACATCGATGATGAAGAGGTGTACCTGGACGTCGGCTACGAGAGCGGGCATCACCGACCCGGCGCGAGTACCCTGACGACCGTCGTGAAGGCGGCCGCCGCGCTCGAGGAGTGCGACGACCGGGAGTTGGCGGACTTTTCCGTGGAGAACATCCGCGGCACGAGCAAGATACCGGAGTTGTTTGAGAACTGCGACCAGCAGAATCTCTCGTTGATGGGTTGGCTGGCGGTGCGTGTTTTTGAGAATGCTTATCCGATCCTCGATTCGGATGTGGAGCGCAGCGTGGTGTGCACCTTCTGCGGGCGCGAGGCAAGCCACCAGCAGTGGACGT
>JABMSA010000224.1 GCA_013202185.1 Planctomycetota bacterium | reverse complement strand
GGCCCCCGAGCAGGCCGACCGCTATCAGACCGTGGCCGAGATGGCAGAGGATATCGACGCGCTTATCCGCGGCAAGATGGATTTTCGCACTACCCGGTTCGACACCGGCGAATTCCTCATCCGCGAGGGCGATGTTGGCAAGGAATTCTACATCGTCGTCCAGGGCTCGGTAGAGGTCTTCAAGGAGCACGACGGCAACAAGATCCAACTGGGGACGATCGGCAAAGACGGCATTGTCGGCGAAATGGCCATGATCACCCACGAGACCCGGTCCGCCAGCGTCGTCGCCCTCGAACCCACCGAGGTCATGGTCTTGACCGACGAGGTCTTCGCGCAGAACCTCAAGAAGATGCCGCCGTGGATGGAGCGCACCTTCGTGGTCCTGGCCGAACGCCTGCAAGAGGCCGACAACCGCCTCGCCGGCAAGTAAAGCCCCGCCTTGTTTGACCCAAGGCCCCATGGGTGTATATTGTCCTTGTAAGCATATCTTACCCTAACCGGGAGATACACCATGCAGATCGAAATGGCTAGTGTGTCAACAAAAGGACAGGTCGTCATTCCGGGCACTATTCGGAAACGTCTAGGGATTTCGGCCGGCAGCAAGCTCATCGTCATGACGGACGGCGAGAATGTTCTGATGAAGCCGGTCATTCCCCCTCGCCTGGAGACCTTCCGCGAACTGGCGGAGGAGAGCCGGAAAGCGGCCGCGAAGGCCAAGCTAACCACAGCGGACCTGGCGCGAGCTTTGACGGAGGTCCGCGGTGCGCGTGGTGATTGACACCAACGTCGTTGTCTCCGGCATCTTCTGGGACGGCCCTCCGAGCCGAATACTAGACTCTTGGGCGACCGACAAGTTCAGCCTCTGTGTCAGTGCCGCCATCCTGGAGGAGTACTTCGAGGTTATCGACCGGCTGGCTACCGGATGTGGTCGGGAAGATCTGGCTCGGCGGTGGAAGGCCTACCTGTTCGAGCACGCCGAGTTGGTCGATCCTGCCTACAACTACGACGGGTGCCGCGACCCCGACGATGCCAAGTTTGTTGAATGCGCCACCGGCGCCGGCGCCGCGTACGTCGTAAGCGGAGACGACGACTTGCTCACCCTTGGACGCATCGAGACCGTGGCCATCCTGTCGCCGGCGGAGTTCCTGGGCGTCCTCGAGGCATGACCGCAAGCCGCCCCGACGCGCCCCCGGCCTCACTCCCCGTTGCACAGCGCGAAGGTGGTCCGCATGGCCTCGATCGGGTCGCCCTTGGGCTTGAACTCGTGGCCGACGTAGTACTCGTAACCAGTGCCAGCTATCGCTCGGCAAATGCCGCGGTAGTTCAGCTCCTGGTCGTCGTCCATGTCGCGACGGTCCGGGTTGCCGGCGGTGTGGAAATGGCCGATGTAGCGGATGTTCTGCCGGATCGTGCGGATCACGTCGCCCTCCATGATCTGCATGTGGTAAATGTCGTACAGCAACTTGGCGCGCGGGCTGCCAACGCGCTGGCAGACGGCCACGCCCCAGGCTGTGTGGTCGCACTGGTAGCCGGGGTGATCGACCTTCGAGTTGAGCAGCTCGATGTTGAGATTGACGCCCTTTTTTTCGGCGTAGGGTGCTGCGGCTCGCAGGCCGTCGGCCGTGGCCTCGATCGCCTGAAGCTCGTCGATATGCGGAAGCCGGTTGCCGCTGAAGCAGATCACGCCCGGGATGCCATGCTCGGCGGCGAGGTCGATCGACTCGCGCAATTGCGCCAGGATGCTCTCGTGCTCGGCGCGATTGTTGAGGGCGCCGCCGTGGCCGCACATGCTTGCCATTACGAGGCCGTTCTTTTTCGCCAGCGCCACTACTTCCTCGTAGTCGTCACCGCGGCCCCACATCTCAACGGCGGCGTAGCCGATTTTGGCGGCGGCCTCGAACAGCTCGTCGAAGCTCATCTTCGGCGTCTTCATGATCGGGTAACAAACTGATTGCTTGATTCGCATAGTTTCTCCTGTCCTTGACGGTGCGTCAGACTGCAACCTTGACAACCTTGCCGGTGTTCATCGATTCGTTGGCGGCGCACGCAATGGCGCAGGCCTTGAGGCCGTCTTCGTAGGTGGCGAGTATTCCCTTGTTCTTGCCGGCCTTGAGCGAATTGATGAACGCGCGATCTTCGCAGGCAAAGATATTGTCTTCGCCGGGGATGTTGATCTCCTCGCCGTCCGGCAGGAAGATCCTGGCGCTCTGCTGCCACCCCGAGAACTCGACCTTCATGTCCGTCCCCCAAACACTCAGCGAAACGCCGGGGTTGGTGCCGGACTGGCTGGTGCAGCACGAAGAATAGAGGTTGCCGGCGGCGCCGTTGGCGAAGGTCAGTTGGACCATCGAGGCGTCCTCGATCGTGTAGAAGTCGGGCCGCTTGCGGCGGTCGCGCACGGGCACCGCGTAAACGTGCGTGACGTCGCCGAAGAGGTACCTGGCGAGGTCGATGGTGTGGGTGGTCTGCTCGAGGAACTGTCCGCCCGACTTATCCTTCTCCACCCACCATCGCCAGATGCCCTCCAAGTTGCTGGGGCCGGCGCCCAGCCAGCCGCCGTGCAGCATGACCGGCTTCTGCTTCTTGAGGAGTTCCTTGGCGCGCGCAACACCCTTGCGGTAGCGGGTCATGTAGCCCACGCTGGTGATCAGCTTGCCCTTCTTCACGCCTTCGGCGACCATCGTGGCGGTTTTCATATCGATGGCGACGGGCTTTTCGATGAAGAACGGCAGCTTGTGCTTCAGCACGATCCTCTCCGGCTCGCCGTGCGAGTAGGGCGGAATGAGGATGTAAACGCCGTCGGGCCGGATTTTCTCGAGCATCTCCTCCGCATCGACAAACACCTCGCCACCACGGCCGGCCTGGTCGCGGCGGGCTTCGGCGTTTTCCATGATGGGGTCGCACCAGCCGACAAAATCCACGTCCGGGAAATCCTTGAACCCTTGCGCCAGATGACCGGCCGCTACTCCGCCGCACCCGATGAACGCTATCTTAACCTTCTTGGCCATGTCTTGTTCTCCGTTTCATCTGTCCTGAAGCAAAGCAAATACGCTACGTTGGCTGACGTCGGTGAATTATGATCGATCCGGCCATTCAATACAAGAGGAAAAAGACTAATGGCAGGGGTGTGCAATTGTTTTGTGGGCGCGACAGGCCGCGCTGCAGCTCTACAACACGAACGCAAGAAAAGCCGACGCCCCCGGTGGGCTTGCCCCGCCGGAGCGGAAGTTCGGTAGCGAAAACGACACGAGCAAGAAGACTGCCCCCTGCCGCCCTGCGCGGCAGGAGCAAAAGTTCGTCGCCGAAAGGCGGATGGCCCCTCGCAGACATGTATGAACGTTCGGTGAACAGACAGCTCGCCGGTGCGACGGTGAACCTATTCACCTGCCACATGAAGTGGCGAGGGGCCTATTCTTGGAG
>JABMSA010000223.1 GCA_013202185.1 Planctomycetota bacterium | reverse complement strand
GGTCCCGATTACCAGCGGCAGCAGCTTGCCATCGCCGCTCAGTCCTGATGCGATCTGCTGCACGAACTCCCCCTCCGGCACAAGCGGGATGATTTCCGCATCGGCCTCCAAGTTGCGGACGTCACACGAGACCCTCGTCTTCCGCCCGATACCGATCACCTGCCATACTCCGCGCTTTGCCTTCGCTTTGACTGGAAGATCGCCGGAGAGCTCCGCCATCGCGGCCAGAAGGTCCGACCGTGTGACCGGCGCAGCGTCTTCGTTACCGGGTGCCGCTTCGCTGTCGAAGTACGCTTGGCGGCTGAGGAGGTCTTCCTTTGCCTGTCGAGCCGCCGCTTCGAGTTGGTCCTTGATGTCGGTGGCTCTTCCGCTCCGGAGTATACGCGCCGCCTCCGAAAGCACCGGCTGCATGGAGCCAACGAAGTGCTCGAACAGGCCGCACCGCATCCTCAACGCGGTGTAGACCTGTTCGTCGACACTATTCTTGAGGAACATGTTAACCACATGGACGGTGCCGAGCTTCTGCCCGATACGGTCCACACGGCCGATTCGCTGTTCAACCTTGGCGGGATTCCACGGCAGATCGTAATTGATTACCGCACCGGCTGCCTGGAGGTTGAGGCCCTCGCTCGCCGCATCGGTGCACACGAGCACCCGGAGTTCGCCGGACTGCAGGGCCGCGGTGATCGCGGCCTTGCTGACCTTCACCCAGCGCTCGCCATCGTAACGCTGGCCGCCGCCGCCACTGAAGCAGCCAACCCTCTCCTCGTACGCCGACACCAAGTTGTCGCGAAGGTACTCCATCGTATCGGTGTACTCTGTGAAGACCAGCACGCTCCGCCCATCATCGGTCACTCGCCGCAGGATGTCGAAGAACCTGTTCAGCTTTGTGTCCGTCTTCAGTGCCCGAACGTCAGCCAATAGGCTCTGAACGTCAGTCAGCTCCTTCTTCGCCAGTTCGGGCGTCTCGGGCAGGCCGGAGGGTATCGCCGCGCCGGCGTCAGGATCAGGCAGATCGTCGTCGTCAAGCCGCTCTGCCTGATCCAGCCGATCCAGAAAGAAGTCCCTCGCTCGGCGCGCCACCACTCGTATCAGGCCATCTGCTCTTTTGGAGAGGCTGCGCTCAAGTGCCTGTGGAGAGCTGACCGCCCGCCGCCGATAGATCGTCATCACGAACCCTTTGCCCGGCTTCTCCTCTTCAAGCTCGTCAAACCGCCGCTCGATGTAACGCCGGATGTCGTTGTAGACCTTCCGCTCCTTCGGGTCCTCGTAGTCGAAGGAGAAGTCCTGCACATCCCGCACCGGGGGTTTACGTTCGAGCAGGCCGAGCTCGTAGTAGCGAGTCAGCGTGTGGCGCGTGTTTCGGTGCATTCGCCGTGCCAGCGGCGAACCGTTGCGCATCCATCTCGTCAGCTCGCCTCGACGATGTTGCGGAGTGAACCGGAACTCGTTCGCAAGCTTCGCCGCATCCGCCTTGTCCCATGCATCATTGGGCGGCTCCGGGAAGAGCCGATCGCAAACGATCGTGTCCGCGCATCGCAAGGCCAGGGACCTTTTGCACGAGCCGTTGCCCAACTTGTGGACACCGGCGTAGTAGTCACGAATGACCGAGAACTCGCACAGCCACCGGCCGCCCTCGCCGAGTGTCGATAGCAGATCCCACGGCTCCCACGGATGCGTCTGCATTGGCGTCGCGCTCAGCAGGAGAATCCCGCGAGCCCTTCTCCTCAGTTGCAGCTCACGGAGCATGCTAAGCAGGAGATTCCCCGAGTTGAACTCGCCTTCCTCGGCCTTTCTCCGACGGGCAGCGTGAGATTCGTCGAACAGCACGAGATCCCATGGCTTGGCCTGAAGCAGTGCGGGCAAGTTGTTGGTGGTCCTTGCCGTCTCACGACTCACAATGATGCGGTCTTCCACGAGCGCCTCTGCGAAGACCGCATTCCGCGTAGTGCCGTCCGGCCACGTCAGCCGGTTCGGCTCCCACAGAGGGAAGATCAAGCCGCCTTTCTCACGGAGTTCCCCCTGCCACTGATTCATCAGACCGCGCGGCAATAGTATGAGCACGCGGCGGACACCTCGTCCCGCCAACAGGCGCCGGATCACACCGATCGCCTCAATCGTCTTGCCCATGCCCACTTCATCGCACAGCAGCCTGCCGGAGGGCCAGGCGGCGGCCGTCTCGGTCACAACGTGCCGCTGGTGCGGCCAGAAGTCCACCATTGCGGTCGCATCGCAGGCAGGAGCGCCATTCGGCAGATAGGGCGCCTCCGATATGAACTGCCAGACCATCGCGGCGCGCTGCCGCTCCATAGATGTCGAAGGCTCGATCAGGGGTGGCTCTTCCGGTGCAAACTTGATCAGCTTCGCCTCCAGTGCCTCCGGCAACGGCACAGACAATACGTATGGGTTCTCATTCCGCCAGATGGCCTCGAAGTCCGATGCGTGCTGGCTGTGGGCATCTCGGTCTTCCCAGGAGGTTGATACTTCGAGCTGTTCGAAGTTCCCCACCAAGGCCCGAGCCGACTCGTTGCCGCTGCCGCGGAAAACGATAGCGTCCCCCGCCTCGTCGGTCACGAT
>JABMSA010000222.1 GCA_013202185.1 Planctomycetota bacterium | reverse complement strand
TGCGAGAGGTCGGCGGACACCGAGCCGATCTCATAGAATCCGAAGCCAAGGCAGCTCGCACCCGCGGCGCCCACCCCGCTCTTATCCCAACCGGCGGCAAGACCGACCGGATTGGCCAGGCGCATCCCTGCGACTGTGCACTCCAGCCGCGGATCACGGTAGGTGAATGCCTGCCGCAGTAGCCACCGCCCGACTGCAGTTGCGCCGGCGACGCCGCACGCCCTGACGGTCGCGTTATGGACGCTCTCGGGATCGACCCTGAAGAGCGCCGGTCGAATGAATCTCGAGTAGAACGACATGGAATGGACTGTTTCTGTCAGCCTCTCTTGTCTTGTTCCAGTTCTCCTTGCAGGTCACATTCTAACACAAACCGGGGAAAAGTCCAATTCCGTCTGAAGCATGACAGTTGAAGAATCCTCGTGCCAAGGATAAGCTTTCCAGGTAGGGCATTCAGAATGCCGTCAAACTGCCGTTCCGCGGACCTTCGCCGGAGGCCGATTGCTGCGTCTCAATCGGCAGCGATTTTTTCAACGGCCCTGCTGTCCCGAATGGCATTAGGATAAGGACTTCGGTCCGTGTAGGGCCTGTGCTGAGCGAGACCTTGAACGGACTTCCGAGTACGCAGACGGACTTCTGAGTACGCGAACGGACTTCTGAGTACGCGAACGGGCTTCCGAGTACGCGGAATCCCTGCCTGCCCCCTGAATCATGCCGCCCGACCCTCTCCCGGATGGCAAAAAGCAGAAGAACAGGTGACTGTGGGGCGGTTGCGCTGTTGACCGCTCCCCCCGCACACGAAGGAGCAGGCATCACCGCCAATGTGCAGTATCCCCGGCAGGCCACGCGTCGCGCGCTGCGCTCAAATTGAAGTTTCTACTTGACAGTGGCACCTTCATGGGGTACCATGTTACAGATGGCTGTTATACGCAGCCATCTCCATCCTGGTCTGTCTCAGGGCACATAGTGCCCGCCAATGTAGTTTGATGACTTGGTTTGGCTCTCGCCCTATTGGCAGAGCACCTGTCAGGAGGTACGTCTGATGAGATGTTTCACAGCTTTTACCGGAATGATGTTGTGCATTGCCCTTGCGGCAAGTGGCGCTCTCGCCGCCGACCGGTTCGAAGACAACGACTCGCGAATTGCGGCGGCGGACATCGGCGTCGGGCCTGGCGTTCACCTGAACAATCTCACCATTGAGGCCGCCGACGACGACTGGTACCAGTTCGAGCTACTGGCACAGGATCACCTCGATGTGACCATCCAATTCGTTCACGCTGCCGGCAATCTTGACCTTGAGATCACCAACAGCGCGGGCATCCTCGCAGACTCGGCCACGTCCGAAGACGATGACGAAACGGTGGCTCTGTCGGATCTCCCGGCCGGTACCTACTACGCCCACGTATTCGGCGTGGCCGGTGCCGCCAACGGCTACACCCTGGCCATTGAGCCCGGCGCCGGCAGCCTCACCCGCCTCTTCTACGTGAACGACGCTGACACGACGGACGACTTGTACACGCTGGCCATCGGGAATGACGCCAACCCGGGCACCGCACCCGACGCGCCCAAGGCCACCGTGCAGAGCGTGCTCGACGACCACGTCGTCGGCCCCGCCGACCTCGTGCTCGTGGACACGGGAACCTATACCGGCGCCGTCCTGATCACCGTCACCGACGAAGGCGGCAACTACGCAGGATCACCCGCCGGCAGCATCTTTGACGGCGGCGGCACACACTTCGAGCTGGTGGACGCCGACTACAACCTCATCTATGGCTTTACGTTCAGCGGCTCCGGCACGGCAATCTACGCGCGCGACGACGGCGTTGACAGCTCGACCAACAACGTCTTCCGGGCCAACATTTTCGCCGGCACCCACACCGGCATACGTATCAACTACGGCGAATCCGACACCATCGAATACAATTTGATCTCCGGGCCGGGCACCCGCGGCGTGTATATGCCATACGGTGGCTCCGTTACCATCAGGCGCAATACCATCTTCGGACTGACCTACGGCGTATACGGCTCCGCCGACTTCGATGGCGTGATCCAGGACAACACCATTTCCGTGTGCGACTACGGCGTGGACGTGGCAGGCGGCATCGCGGCCGTCTCGGGGAACGAGCTTTTCGAGTGCGGCACCGGGCTTTTTTCCAACACCCCCGGCACCACCGCCTACGACAACGACGTCCACCACAACATCACGGGCGTGGAGGGCTACGGAACGTTCGGCGGCGCCGATTGGTCCGCCGGCCAGCCCAACGACATTCACCACAACACCACCGGCGTGATCGCCTACAACAATGCAATCGTGCGGTTCAACCGGATTCACCACAACAGCACCGGCCTCTCTTGCAGGAGTTCGGTGACCGTGGATCACAACCTCATTTACCGCAATACGGCCCGCGGTGTTCTCGTCAGCGCCAGCAGCGGCACCACCATTGAGAACAACACCGTCTACGCGGATTCCGGCGATTGCATCCGCATCCAGAACGGCGCCCAAGATATCTCCCTGACCAACAACATTCTGTGGACCACCGATGGCTACGATGTTTGGGTCGACACCGACAGCCAGGTGGGGTTCAGCAGCGACTACAACAACCTCTTCGCCTCCGACACCGGCAGGGTCATCTGGTGGCAGAGAACTTTCTCCGACCTTTTCGACTGGCAGGTGGAGGCCGACTTCGACCGCAACTCCATCGGCTACACCGCCGTGAATCCGGTCCTCGATGATCCCCTGTTCGTGAACCTCGCCGCAGATGATTACCACCTCACCGACGTGCTCTCCACGAGTATTGACGCGGGCGATCCGACGTCGATCCTCACCCAGGAGCCCGCTCCCGACGGCGACAGGATCAACCTGGGCGCCTACGGCAACACACCGCAGGCCGCACTGTCGCCGCCCGCCTATATCGAAGTTGATTTCCCCAACTACTACACCGACTGGGAAGCCGACGTAGGCGCCGCCATCATCTGGCACACTTACAACGTCTCGGGCAACGTGAACATCAAGCTCTATCAGGAAGGGGTAGGCGAGATCGCAGACGTTGCCACTGTTGCGGCGGCCGACGGCTCATACGGCTGGAGCCCTGACGCAAGCGGCGTGATAGGCAACGTGGCCAACCGCTACCGCATACGAATCATCTCCGCAGACGCCCCCGCGGTCTTCGATGACTCGCGAGAGCCGTTCGCTGTGCCACCTTCCGGCGACGATTATTACGTGGACGACGATGATAACACGAACGACGAGTACACTCCGGGGGCCGTGGGCAACAACCGCAACACCGGCAAGACCACCGGCGACCCCAAGGCCAACCTGCTGCCGGTGCTTCGCTCCTACGACCTTGGCCCCGGCCAAGTTGTGCATATCGATACCGGCAACTACATCCACGTTCGCAACGTGCTCCTCAGCGGCAACCTGGATCTCAACAACGACGAGGGCGCCACCTTCACCGGCCCCACCGACACCGCCCGCGTCGCCACGATCGACCGGGCGAACACCAACGCCGACACCGCCAACGTCGAGCTGAACGACGCCGATTACGTCACGCTCGCCAACCTCACGCTGGTGGGCGCCGAGATGGGCGTGTGGGTGCACAATGGCAGCACCAACTTCACCGGCACACTGCTCACCGTGGCAAATAACACGGAAGACGGCATCCGCGTGGAGTCCGACGCCGAAGCGTCGACACTACACCGCCTGAATGCACACGACAACGGCCGCTACGGGATCCACGTCACAACACCGATCCTCCGGCTCAGCGGCTGCACGGCATACAACAACAACACCGGGATCTACGTGCGCCACGATGGCGATTCAACGACCGTTGTGGGCAGCGCCGATGAAACCGGAGCGACCGATCTGGCTTTCGAACTCGGCAACAAGGTATACAACAACAGCCGTTACGGCATCCAGGCCCGCAGCAACGTGCTCGTCTTCGGCAATACGGTCTACGGGCACTCGGCCACGAGCGCCGAAGGCATCCGTCTGGAGGGCAACGCCTCGGCAACCCACAACGTGGTGCACGGCAACTACAAGGGCATCATCACCTACTTGAGCGCGTCACTCATCACAGACAACCGGGTCTACAACAATGCTCATACCGGCATCTCCGCCGGCAGCAACAGCCCTTTGCTCCGCAACGTGGTTTATTCCAATCCCACTGGTATCGAGTTGAGATCCAACTACACGGCGACGGCAGTGGCCAACAATCTGGTCTATGCAAACTGGTCGCACTCCATCCTGGTTCAATCCCGCTACGGCCCGCAGATTGTAAACAACACCATCTACCAAACGGCAGGCAACGGGGTGCGGCTGCAAAACCAGGCCAAGGGTATTTACCTCCGCAACAACATCTTCCGGGTCGACGGCGGCTGCGCCATCTCGGTTGCCGACAACAGCCAGGTGGATTTCGCGAGCGACTACAACCTGTTCTATGCGCCCGGGGCGGGCCTGGTAGGATTCTGGCAGGGAATGAGCCTCTCCACGCTGGCGGCGTGGCGGAGCGCCACGTTCACGGACAACAATAGCATCGACCAGGATCCCCGGTTTGTGAACGCTCAGGGGCCCGGCGGCGTGCTCGGGTATTCTGATGCCACCGACGACGGCCGCGACGACGATCTTCACCTCCAGAGCACCGAGGGAAGTTTTCATGGCGGGGCACTCGCCCCGGTGATCAAGGCCGCGACCGGACTGCCCGTGATGCCCGTGATG
>JABMSA010000221.1 GCA_013202185.1 Planctomycetota bacterium | reverse complement strand
TAGTCTGCAGTGAGCGCTGTGTCTGCCGAGTCTGCGCTTGTTGCGTGGTTGGCGCTCAGGGCCTTTTCCGCCCTGAGGGCATACGCCACGGCCACCACACGCCGGCGCGGGAGAAGTTCTTCGCCGGCAACCGTTACGCTCAGGTATACGAGGACACTGTCGAAGATGGTAGACGGAATACCGCCTGTCGTTTCAGAGCCGATAGTTGCGTTGAAGATTCCGTCGGTGACTGTCACGCTCTGTGTTTCGCTGAATGCGCCCAGTAGGATGCCGCCGGCGGGCAAGTTGCGAAACTCGAACACCATCGATTTCGTCCCTGAGACGGGGTCGGCGTCGGCGTCGGTCAGCCGGCCCTGGAAGTCTATGAGCCGCGGGACGGCGCCGTCTGCGAATCCCACCACGACCAACATAGCACACAAAAACACTGTTCCTGCGAAAGCTCTCTTACACATTGCCTTGTCTCCTTTCTCTTGATTGATGGGGATGTTCCAGCGGTACTCCCGTCTGGAACGTGGGGGGCTGCATGCCCTTTTCCCCCAATTGATCGGCTTTTCAGACCTGCGGACATCTACAGAAGTATACCACATGATAGGGGAAATGTCAAACGGAAGGAAAAAAAAACCGCGCCGGGTCACCCGTTATGGCGGCCCGGCGCGGTTGGTGGTCGGTTGGTCTGTTGCTGGGCTAATCGAGGATCACGCCGCCGAGGTGCCGCCGGGTTACTGCAACGTAACCAGCACGAGCACGAGCCCCTGTCCCTTTCCCAGCGGGCTCATCGCCTTGCCCATGATTGCTCCCCTGGCGCGGTCGTAGTCGGTTACCTTCATCGCGTGGCCGGGGGTATCCGAGCTTGTGAGCAGATCGCCGCGCTCGATGGGGCCGTCAGAGGCGTCGCACCAGCACCACACGCGTCCGGAGAGCGCCACGGGGTGCGAGCGGTCGCCCGCAACTCCCGCCGGCTTCATTGTGAGGCCGGGGTTCAGGCCGTTGGCTCCGCTGACGATGCCGGCAACGGTGCGGTCGTACGGCCTGGTGGCGATGCACAGCCCGCCGGTGCGTTCGGGGTCGATGGCCATCACCATGCCCGGCTTCACTGCCTGGGCGTCATGCACGTCGAACGGCTCGGCGACGTCGCCGCCGGTGGTGATAACCTCCCTGCAGCGGACCGTTCCGTTGTTCTCCACTTCGAAGACGAGGTCGCCGCCGGTGGCGCCCGAGAAGCCCTTGATGATCCCGCCGGTGCCCTTGTTGATGAACACCGAGCATGCGTCGGAGCTGGTCACACGGCCGGTGAAAGCGATGCCACTGCTGTGGGTGTGTTCGGCTCGGACGGCCGCATCATTGGCGCCGTACCCGGTGCTGTTTGCGTATACGACGATGCCGCCTTCAATGTCGGCGGGGATCAGGACCGTATCGGCCGTTGAGCCGCCGAGCTGAATGGTGGCGTTGTTCCAGTCGAAGAGAAGCTCACCGTAGATCGGACCGCCGAAGCAAAGCTGGTCCACGGTGGTGGAGTCGCTGCCGTAGACGGAAAACAGGTGGCCGTCGCCGACTTCCAGTTTCAGGCCTTCGCCTGCAGAGAAGCCTAGGTCGCCATCGAGGTGCATCAGAGGCTTCGAGGTGCTCGTCGAGCCGTAGGGAGAGATACTGAGCGCGGGGGCGGCCGAGCCGTCGCCGGGTGTGAGACGGAGGCCATCGTTGTCGTGCGTGAGGAAGCGGAGTTCGCCATAGGAGCGGATGGCGATATCCTCGATGCCGGCGCCGCCCACTGCCTCGATGCCGGGCGCTCCCGGCCCGAACGTTGATGTGGTGCCTACACCCTTGACGCCGGGGGTGGCGGGGATTGACGATTCGGGGGGCATAATAAAGACGCCGCTCCTGCCATGGCCTTCGAGGCCCTCGTTCGCGACCACCGTGCCCTCGAAAGTCGCGTCGCCGTCGCTGCCGGAGAGCAAGATGTTGTCGGCGTTGGATGAACTCTTGATCGCGACTGTGCCGGCGGAATTGGTTGTGCCTATGTTCAGTGTGGCGTTGCCGGCATCGAAGAGAAGCGTTCTGTTTCCGGCGGTGTCTTTCGCGTGGATGTCGCCGTCTCCTTTTGAGCTGCCGAGGTAGAGGGAGCGGTCGGCCTTGAGGTTGTTCGCTGCTGCGATATCACTGTTGAGCACGTTCTGCTCGACGACGCCGGACCGAATAGCTCCCAGACCTCCCGTGACAGCGTGAAGCGAACCAGCTATGTCGAGCGCTCCGGTCATGGTATCGCCGGTAACGTTGACGTATCGGCCGTCGGCCTGCGAGCGCGTGGGCAGGTCGCTGGTGGAGTTGTTGTCGAGCCTTTCCTCGGAGATGAGGTCCGAGTAGGCGGAAAACCTGCTGTTGTTGAGGGTGCCGGCGTTGAGGTTGGAGGCGTTCTGATAGAAGCTACCGTGCTGTCCGTCCAGCAGGTCGGCATCGAGGCCGCTGCCTGAGCCGTCGACATTCTTGATAGCATTGAGGAGCTGGCCGTCCGTTGCAATGCTGCCCAAGGAATGGCCGTGGCCCGAGCTGGCGAAAGCCGTACTGTCCAGGCCGTCGAGCAGGTCGGCGTTGTCGGCATCGTCGGCGTGAACTGCCCCGAATGCGTACGCTACGGAGACCACCTGCCGGCGTGGGAGAAGTTCTTCTCCTTCAACCGTTATGCTCAGGTGTACGGCGGGATTGTTGAAAAGGTTCGGATCGATGCCGCCGCCGGTTGCCGAGCCGATGGTGACGTTGAACAGCCCGTCTGTCACCGTCACGCTCCGTGTTTCGCTGAAGGTTCCGATCTGGCTGCCGGCGGTTGGATCATCATATAGTTTGAACACCATGGAGTATGATCCGTCGGCCACCGGATCGCCGCTGCCGTCTGCCAGGCGGCCCTGGTAGTCGAGCAATTGCGGCACCTGCCCGGCCGCAAGGCCGCACAAGGCCGACATCGAACATAACAACGCTGCTGCAAATACAGTTTTCCTGCGCATTCTTCGTCTCCTTTCCTTGGGGGGCGAATCGACCCCGTGTGGAGCATTTGTTGCCCACGACACAAAAGCCATCACTCAGTAATGGGTGGACGGACTACACAACAAGTATACCACATGAGTAAGGCAATGTCAAATTTTCGTGGGAGAAAAGTTCCTGGTGAACCGGCCTCGAAGCGGCAGGAGAGGCGGTCGTGACCGGATGAGAGTGAACTGCCGGGCGTTCAGCTTACAGCGGAGCCCGGTGGGAGGTCTTCGTCGGGAACTATGATGGTGACGTGTTCTTCGTGCTGAG
>JABMSA010000220.1 GCA_013202185.1 Planctomycetota bacterium | reverse complement strand
TGGCCCCAGCGGCCCCAGCGTTGAAACGCTGGGCTACCTTCAGCCGTGCCTACGGCACTGCACAAGGCGAACACCCACTCGCGGGTGCAGTCCTGTAAGGACGACTGATGGCCCCAGCGGCCCCAGCGTTGAAACGCTGGGCTACCTTCAGCCGTGCCTACGGCACTCAAAAAGGAAGACCATCATGCCCAAACCGACGCTGACCGTAACCAGACGCGGTGAGACAGCGCAAATCACACTCGATCCGAAGGGCACCATCATTGGGCGCACCCCTTCGTGCGATGTCTTCCTCGACGGGCCGCAGGTGTCTCGCCGGCACGCCAGGATTTTCCGCGATCCGTTCGGACGGTGGATCGTCGAGGATCTCGGCAGCACCAACGGTGTAAGAATCGGCGGCAAGCGCGTGACGGCCCATGCCATGCTGCCCGGTCAGACGCTGTACATCGGAGCTTTCTCGTTGTCGCTCGAGGAAGAATATGACAGGCCGATCGCCGCCGATTCGACGGCGAGCAGCGCGAGGACCAACGTTTACGAGAGCGCCGATGCCAACGTGATGCTCGGCGCCGAAGGCTCGGGCCGGTCGCTCTCGCACGAGCGCCTCAGGCAGCTCAACACGGTCATCGACCGCCTGGCACTGGTCACGGACGAGGCGGAGCTGTATCCTGAAGCGTGCCGCTGCCTGGCCGACGGGCCCCAAAACGGGCCCCAAACGTTTGCCACGGTTCTGCGTCTGCCCGCCGACGGCGAGGGGATGCCGGGCTCGTTGCAGATACTCTCCTATCAACTCGGCAGCGAAGAAGTCGACGACGACGTCGGGCCCGCGAACCTGCACCTCTCGCGCGGCGTGCTCGAGGCCGTTCGCTTGTCCGAAGGCCCCGTGATGGCCGCCAACGCCGAAGATTCCGAGCAGGACCTCCAACTGACGGTCTTCGACAACCGCCGGCCGCGAAGCGTGTTTGCATCACCGATAACAAACGTCGCAAGCAAGATGGACGTTCTTTACATTGACTCTCCTTTCGGGGCCGACGGCGAGGAGAAGCTCGATCTTGTGAGGGCGATCGCCAGGGAAGTGGATTCCGCACGCAAGGGCCTGTTGCTCAGCAACGTGCTTGCCGAGCGGCATGCGCTCGACGGCGAGCTTGACCGCGCCCGCGCGATACAGTCGAAGCTTACACCCAAGCTGACCGACAAGTTGCCCGGCGTGGATGCTGTGGTGCATTATGAACCGGCGATGTGGGTGGGCGGAGATTATTGCGACATTCTGCCCTTGTCCGACGGGCGCCTCGCCTTCGCCGTGGGAGACGTCTCGGGCAACGGCCTTCACGCGGCGCTCGTGATGATGAGCCTTCACGCCTCAATACGCACGGCACTGAGCTTCTGCACGGAGCTGTGGAAGGTACTGGCGCACGTGAACGAACACCTCGATCAACATCTGCCCCAAGACATGTTCGCGACGCTTGTACTGGGGCTTTTCGAGCCGTCCACAGGACATCTGGAGTACGTCAACGCCGGTCACATCGTGCCCACGATAGTGCATCCTTCTTCCGGCGCCCGTCCGCTCGGGGAGCCGCGCAATCCTCCGCTGTGCGGCATACACCATGATTATAAAACAGAGTCGGAAGTGCTCGAGCCGGGCGAGACCCTGCTGGTAGTCACCGACGGGGTCGTGGAGGCCAAGTCGGCAGAGGGAGAGGAGATGGGAATGTCTTTTCTGACGCGCCTTGTCGAAGAGCGCAAGCCGCAAACAAGCCGGCGGCTGGTCGATCTGGTTGTGGAAGCGACGAGCGAGTTCCGCGGGCACCTGCCGCAGCAAGACGACGTTACCGTATTCGCCCTCCGCAACGACGGCTGAACAGGCGACATCTCCGACACGTGCATGTTGACAGGGGCGGGTGTGTTGAGCACCCGCCCCTGTTTTCTTTCACATTGATTGGACGCCGCCACGCCACGCTGCCGGCGGCGCAGGTCAGTCCGTAACACCAGGTTCATAGATGACGACTGGTGCCTTTTCTCCGGCATCGGTCGGCGCGTCTTCCTTGGGCGCTGCCGGCGGAACGTTCGGCTTCGCCGAAGCGGGCCGGTCGCCTGCTTCGTCGAGTGGATGGCTCATTCTTGTCATCAAGCTTTTGAGGGCCTGCTGGACGATCTGCGCCTCCTTGATACATTCGCCGAACCTCGAGGCGGCCTCAGCAAGCCTGGCTTCGAGCGCGGTCCTTTCTTTTTCCACCTTCTTCTTAAGGTCTTCTGTCTCTTTGAGCTTGTCTTGTGTTATCTTCAACTGTGCCCTGGTGGTCTTCAGCTTCATCTCCCCCTGCTCGATCTCGGTCGTTGCGCTGCCGAGGGTCTTCAGCATGTTCGACCTATTCTCCTCCAATCCCTCGATCTTCTTGTTGAGAGCTTCGATGTTGGCGTTGAGGTCGGTGATCTTTTGGGATCCGGCGGTGATCTCACCGGCCAAGGCCGCCTTCTCCGACTCGGCCGCAACGAGCTTGCCTTGTGTCTCGAGGAGTCTGTTGGAAAGTCCCTCGTTTGTGCCCTTCAGCGAGGCAATCTCGGTATCCCGGGCGCCAACCGTTTTCTGGCTCTGCTGATATTCCCGCGTCAGGAGTTCGTGCTTCTCCGTGGAAACACACCCGGTGGCAAGCAAGGCGGCGGCGCACACGCTGACTGTAATAACACAAGACCTGACCATCACATGCTCCTTTCACAAGAGGCATCTACGTTCCTCTGCCGGATAACAGCAACAACTCCCTGCTGAGCAGAGATGCTCTCTCACAACGCTCCCTGGTTGCGAGCAACTCACAAGCGTCGGCGGACGGCGCGGCGCCTTCCCGGCAGGCTTCGCCGGCCAGCCATCAGTCCAACACCTTGCAATCTAACATGAAGCGGGTTCGAGTTCAAGTCTTTTCCATCGGCGATATGCCCCAGCGCAGGTACATCCTGACCTGCCCCCGGCTTGTTCGCTTTGGGCCTCCCCGACCCGTCTTTATCCTTCTTCTGGTCTTTCGATGGCCGTTCGGGCCCGTCTGCGCCGCCACAGCCAGATTGCGCCGACGATGCCCACGCAGGGGAAGCCCGCGGCCGGCAGGAGCAGTATGCGCCACAACTGCTCGGGCGGCGATGGGTGGTCGCCCAGCCTGGCCATGGCATTTGTGAGTAGAAAAACTCCTACCCCTGTCGCAACACTCCCTATGGAAATGACCAGCCCGAGGGCCGCGCCCACAAGTGACGCGCGGATCACGGCGCGAGGATGCGCACGATGAACCAGCACGCCCGCGCCCAAGGCCCCGATAGCACCGGGGATGGCCCCGGCGCTCATCAGCAGCCCGTACTTCTTCAGTCCGATATTCAAATAGTCCTGGAGCTGGTCGCGGAAGACCGACAGCACCTGGGAATAAGAACTCAGCGCGACGATCAGGACGGTTCCGCCGAAGTAGATATATCGCCGCCTCTCCCACCACGGGCGGTGCGGATGCAAGAGGTCGCTGTGAGGTCGAGACATCATCGTCGTGTCGGCCTTTGCGTGACGTTGGATCAGAAAATCGGCCATTATCTTACCAATGCCGCCGAGAAGTGGCAACGAAAAACTTGCACAGAAGTGCGAACCGGGGTTGCTTCAGATGGAGCAAATGGCATGAACCGCCATGCGGGAACCGCTGAATTTCAACCAGGAAGAGCATCGATTCGCCGTCTTTTTCAGAAATCCAAATTCTTTGTTTTCAACTAAAGCATTCCACTGCACTTCTTCAGATCGTGCAAGCTCAAAAAGTGCAAAAAAGGCGCTTGACAATGGCCATTTCATGAGGTATAATCTTCATGGCAATCCAAAAGCGTAGTTGACAGGTTCGGCATGATATGGGAGGATGCGAATGTCGGCAACGATGCGGGCGACACCATTCACAAAAGCTGGCCGCGCTGCGAGGAAGTTGTTCGTGCTGCTTTCCCTCTTCGTCCTTGAGAGTGATGCGGCTATGCAGAGCGACGCGAGGCGGCTGCCATTGCCTTGGCACACGAAATGGTTGCAGGGAGCTTCGCCAAGCTACCTGCATGGACGCGCCTCACGGCACCAGTTCTGACGGGAGTTACAATGCAAAAGAGAAAAACATACATTATTCTCGCCATCTCGGTGGTCTTGGTATTCGTTCTTTGCCTGCTGTTACTTCCCAACAGTGGCGAGAGAACCGCATCGTCCGAAAAAGCCACAACTCCTCAGGGCGGCAGCCCAGCGGGGGCGGCTGCCGGCCATGCTCAAGATCGCGACGATGGCCCGGCTCCGGACGTCAGCAACGATGTCGGCCCTGGACCGAAGGACGATGCCGTGGAGTACCGGCTCTCACTTGAGAGGGGCCCCTATGTACGTGGCCAAGCCATCCCTTGTCGGGTTCTCATCAAGAACCCCACGGATGCGCTGCAAATGATCAGCAGGCCTCTAGCCCCAACCCAAGCGTGATTTTTTAGCAATAAATCGAAAAAAGCCTCGAAATCCCCTTTTCGAGCTGGTATAATGTATTTATTGAAAACAGCATTCACCAGAAAAAGGAGATTTCGAGTGAAAGACAAGGATAGCAAAATCAT
>JABMSA010000219.1 GCA_013202185.1 Planctomycetota bacterium | reverse complement strand
GCGCTTGAGTGTATCGAGATAGCGCCGAAACGCCTGGCGGCCTTTCCGGGTGATGCGCATAGTCGTGAGCGGGCGCTTGCCCTCGAATCTCTTGCGGATCTTGATGTAGCCGGCTTCTTCGAGCGTGCTCGAGTGGGCGCTCAGATTGCCATCGGTCAGCGACAGTGTAGCCTTAAGCTCATTGAAGCTCATCTCGGGCGCCACCGCCAGGGCCGAGACAATTGCAAGGCGCACTGGCTCGTGGATGATAGCGTCGATCTTGCCCGGTAGAATCGGATTCTTCATTGTTCAGCAGTCTGCCGCGATCTTTGCAATATCACGAGGCCAAAGATAATATGCAATAAGCCAAATGAGAGCGCTGCGAGGATCAGGCCCTTGTCGGGGAAGAAGACCAGACCCGCGGCTCCCATTATAATGAACGCCAACCCGATCAGGCGCGGCAGGCGCACCGAGAACAGGCCGGCCGCATACACGCCCGTGCCGTAACACATCATCCAAACCGGGACGATGTAGACTATCGTGCAATCGAGCAGGAACTTCGCTGTGAGCACCGCTGCCACTGCCACGCTGGGCGTGAGGGAAAAGGCTGCGAATCGCGCCGGCCGGGCCGTGGGTGAAAGCCCCTGAATCCTGGCCGCTCGCGCCATCAGGAGAATCTCCTGCGCGATGGCAACAATGCCGATGGCCGCCCACATAATGCAGAAACCAATCTGCGTCTCGAGCGAAAGATCCAGTACCCGCGCGAAGTCGACCGATCGGATCAGCGCGTAACTGACAATGCAACCGACCAATACGATTGTTCCGCCAATCACGGCGGGTGCCCCGGGAAGGAGCGTATAGAGCGTTGTCCTTTCCATTATCCGCTGGACTTCGGCCATTCGCGCCTGTGCTTCGTTGCGTTTCATTGCTCTTGCCTCCGGCGTGTTGCGTGTGACTTTGCACTGCAAAGTAGTTTACATGAACGAGCGGGGCAATGCAAGGGCAAAATCGGGAAAAAAGCGACAGTGCGGCTTCGCCGGTGGGGGCTGCGGCGTTTGTTCTTAAGTGATGAGGCAGGCGGGTTGACTATTCGAAGCACCAATGTCGCTTCGTCTTCGATGATCCACTCGACCAGTTCGCGGGGCAAGAATTCCATCGCCTTTGCCACGGCGGCCGGGGGATTCCTTTTATGGGGCTGTGTAGTGCAAAAGCGTCGCTCCACTGGAATAAATCCAGTGGTGGCCAAGAGCGGGCCCGCCAAAAAGCGAAGTCAGGCCGCCAAAAGCAAAGTCTGCCCGCAATGGCATTGCATGATTACGCGCACTTTTGCAAGGAAGCACTGGCGCGTCCCTGCCTCGTTACCCACCCCACCCGCCGGGCACGCCATGAAAAAAGCCCGGCGTTGTCGCCGGGCGTGGAGTTGGCTGAAATGTATATGTGTGCTATTCGCCGTCGCTTACCAGCCCTATGCTGGCGCCCGTTTCCACGATCCACTCGCGGACGGCTTTCGACATATGCTCTGTGGCGGCTCCTGTAAATACGACCAACGAGATGAGTACGCAAAACGTGAGCACCGCCAGAAGAACTGTTTGCAGGGCGTGGGGCTCGGGTTCGGGCTCCTCGTACGCCCCGAACGGTTGTTCCTCTTCCTCCGTCGGTTCCGGTTGGAGAGCCGTTGGGGGCGGGGCAAACTCGCCGGGCTGCTCCATTGCCGAGGTGGGCGCCTTGTCTTCTTCGAGGATCAGGTAGTCTTCTTCCGTCAGCGACACTTCCTGCGTGGCGACGTCGGTGTGCTCTTCGTCTACAACACCGGTGTCTGCGTCGTCGGCCGAGAATTCTATGGTGGGCAGAACTGTGTCCGAGATGTCGGACTCGTCATCGTCGGCCAGAAAAGGCACTTCCGTTGGCGAATCATCTTCGGCGAAGAGCAGCGTTTCGGGCCCGCTGTCGGCTGCCAGTGAGTCGTCGTCGAGGAAAGGCAGCGGCTCGTGTTCGTCGCCGAGGGTCGGCAGCGGCCCGGCATCTACTTCTTCGCTGTCGGGGACCATGGTCTGTCCGGCGAGGGTGGCGTTCTTGAGCTGTTCGATGGCGCTCCGGCGGAAGCGTTCTTCGCCAGCCTGCCCGAAGACACGAAGCTGGCCTCTCGTGATCATGGCCCGCAGCTCGGGCTCGCCGATTTCCAGCACCCTGAGGGCCTCGTCCAAGCTGATGTATTCTTCGTCCACGGTATGTTTATCCCTTTCTCTGAGCGTGTGAGTGGGCAATCACTCTTCTTTGTCGGCATTTTTCAAGAGGTCACGCATGTTGCGCGGCTTGGGACCCTCGGTGTTGCCATAGCCGTTGGGAGACTTCACGGCAAAGTCCGCATCATATGTGTAAAGGCGCCCATTGAGGAAGGTGAGATACGGCGTCCTGAATGCCGTCGCCGCGGCGCCTCTGCTTTTGCTGTAGCACGCGTAAGTGAGGACCACTTCGCGGTTGGTGTCTACCAGGTAAAGAACGGAGTTGTACTGCGCGTATTGCCCGGTTACGGCTATCACACCGTTGGAGCCAAGCCCCACTCCGCGCGGAGTTGCCGCGCCCCTGCCGCCGCCGGCCTCGCCTGCCATGGCGATGTTGTTTCGGCTGTCTTGCACCAGGATCACACCCACGAGCACGATGATCAAACCGATCAGGACGCCGACGAGTATGTTGGGCTTATTCATGCTTTCGTCTCCCGTAGCAATACCGCAAAGCACTTCGTCAATCTTCGCTTAATTATACCGACCCCGTTGCGTATTGCAAGCCTTTTTTCCGGATTCTGCCGGGGCATGGGAAACCAGCATCGAAGCCGGCCTGCGGGCCCCGATCCTGTGCCGCACCCAAGGCTGACCGCAGGGATGTTTCCTTTTACTTTTCGGTAACGACATGGTATAATCAGCCCGCGGTTGGCCGCTCCGGAAATGCATGGCCCCAAAGGCGATCCGGCTGCTCCTATGGATAGTGTCGAACTGAAATGCAATAAGTGCGGTGCGAGGTACAGAGTGCCTCCGGGGCTGCCGAGAGGCAAGCTCAAGTGCCGAAAGTGCGGCTGCGACCTGCTCGAGGCGCAGCCGGCCGGGCGAATCGACCGCACCGGTACTACACTCGCCGGCTATGCGATCCTCGAGCGCCTCTGGGCCGGCGCCCACGCAGACATCTACCGCGCCGAGCAGGTCTCGATGCACCGAACAGTGGCGTTGAAGGTCCTGGGCAATGAGCACACGCTTGATCGGGACGCCATCGGGCGGTTTCTCGAAGCCGCCCGGCAGGCGGCCGCTATACGACATCCGAATGTCGTTGGCGTATACGACGTGGACGCATCGGAATGCCCCTGCTTCTCGATGGAGTACGTTGAAGGATCAACTGTTCGGCAGTTGCTCGGCAGAGCGGGTATGCCGCGCCTGACAGACGCTGTTCGTACGGCCGCTTCCGTCGGACAGACGCTCGCCGAGGTATTGCAAAGCCAAACGGCCGGCATTCGCCTGAGCCCCGATACAGTGATGCTGACGGGCAGCGGAGATGTGAAGATACTGCCGTCGGCCTTTGCGGCATCGGCAGCCACGCAAGGCGCCGCCGAAGAAAGGTCGGTCATTGAGATTGGCAGATTCCTCTACGTCCTGCTCACGGGCATCGAGCCGGATCCGTTGCGACAAGACGCACAGCCACCCAGCGAGTACAACCCTGGGTTGTCGGAAGCGCTCGACAACACCGTGCTGCAGATGCTGCACGCAAAGGAGGATGGCTTTGCGTCTTTGGGCGCTGCCACAGAAGCGCTCAGGAAGCTTTCGACCAGGGCCCGCAGCATCGATCGCAAGGTCGAAACGGCTTTCGACCACGTTCGCAAGCGCAAGGCCGCGCGCAAGAAGCGCGTGATTGCGGGTTTGGCGGCGTTCGCCGGAGTCGCGGCCGCCGTGGTGATGGCGTTGGTGATTATGCGGCACGGGCAACGCGTGGAGGATCGTTTGGAGCTGATACGCCGCTGCGCAGCCGACAACATGCACAACGTCACCATCGAAGCCGGCGAAAGTTTTCTGGCAGACTATCCGTCGCATTCGAGTGTGAAGGAGATAAGCGAGTACGTGGCCCGCGCCAGGGAAGGGGCGGCTGCAAGAAACCGCCTCAAGAGCCTCTATAGCGTCATATCCGACGTGATGGCTTTTGCGGAACACGCACCCTACCTCATCGAGCATCACCACAGCCGGCTCGACGAGATCGCGAGGGCGTTCTCAGATATTGAGAACGTCCACAAGAGATTCATCGCACCCAACAAAAGCCAGATCAAGGTGATGTGGGACAGGCAATGTCGCCTCTTCTTCGAAAAGTTTCTGCCGCCGGCAAAAACGGAAAACGGCGCCGACGTCGACAAAATCCTGCACGAGATGAACGCCCAATGCACGCAGCCGGGCATCGTGGCCGCCGACAAGGCCGCCAAGCGCGTCGAAGCCCTGCGGCTGATTCTGGACCGAATCATGATAGGCAGATTCACAAGTATAAGAAACCGGGCTTTCCTCCTCGAGCAAAACGGCAACATCGAGGAGGCCGTAGCACTCTACCAGAACGTTATCGACAAGTGGGGTCCGAAGGCAAAGGCCTCGCTCTCGGAGAAGACCTTCGCCCAGCTCGCACGCGAAGCAATAGAAAAGCTTCGGGCCGGCAAGCGATCCGACGGCAAACGCACAAACCAGGAGAAAGAGCAACACAATGGCAATTAAGGCGCCACGCGGCACTTTCGATATCCTCCCCGACCGCGCAACACTGTGGAATCGCGTGGAGGCGGCCGCAAGGAAAGTATTCCATCTCTACGGCTACGGCGAAATCCGCACGCCGATCTTCGAGAGCGTCAAGCTGTTTGCCTCGAGCATCGGCGAGACAACGGACATCGTCGAGAAGGAAATGTACATTTTCCAGAAGGGCCGCGAGACCTACGCGCTGCGCCCCGAGGCCACGGCATCGGTGGTGCGGGCATACATCGAGCACAACCTTCACAAGACGCGCGCCTTCCAGAAGTTCTACTACATCGGGCCGATGTTTCGCGCCGAGCGCCCGCAGGCCGGGCGATTCAGGCAGTTTCACCAGATCGGCGTCGAGGCGATCGGCTCGGCCGATCCCCTGCTCGATGCCGAGTGCATAACAATGGCGGCCGACCTCTTCGGCGAGCTTGGCGTGGGCGGCTTTACCATCACGCTCAATACGCTGGGCACAGACGAATCGCGCGGCCGCTATCGCGAGGTGCTCTCGCTGCACCTCCGGCAAAACCGCGACGCGTTGTGCGAAAACTGCCGCGCACGGATCGAGCGCAACGTCTTCAGGGCGCTCGATTGCAAGGTGGAGGGCTGCCGCCGGATCACGCGCAGCGGGCCGAACGTCCAGGATCATCTAACCGACGCCGACCGTGAGAGTTTCGAAAAGGTGACCAACGCGCTCACCGGCGCCGGCGTTGCTCACGAGGTGGATGGTTTCCTCGTGCGCGGGCTGGATTACTACACCGGGCTGGTCTACGAGTTTCTGCACGGCGGGCTGGGCGCCCAAAACGCAATCTGCGCCGGCGGGCGCTACGATCACCTCGTGGCCGATCGAGGCGGCCCCGACGTCGGCGCCACCGGCTTTGCACTGGGCATGGAACGACTGATCATGGCACTCGTCGATGCCCAACGCGGCGAAGCCAAAGACCCTCGAACGCCGCAGGTGATGCTCGTGAACGTAGGCGACGAACCACGGACGAGGATATTTCAACTCGTGCTCGAGCTGCGCAGGCGCAATGTAGCCGCCGAGATGGACCACGAAGCACGCAGCACAAAAGCGCAGATGCGAGCGGCCAATCGGCTCGGTGCGCCGTTCGTTGCCGTCATCGGAGAAGACGAACTCGAATCGGGCCGGCTGAAGATCAAGAACATGCACACAGGCGAGGAAACCCCCGCCACTTTCGACACCATTGCCGACGTCCTCACAAGCAAGCTGAAGGCGCCGGCCCCGAAACACTCGGAGAGCTGAATGAAACTGAAAAGAACACACACCTGCGGAGCCCTTGGCAGGAACAACGCAGGCGACGAAGTGACATTGTGCGGCTGGGTTCAAACGCAGCGCGATCACGGCGGCGTCATTTTTATCGACGTCAGAGACCGCTACGGGCTCACGCAGCTCGTATTCAACCCCGATCACAACAAGGC
>JABMSA010000218.1 GCA_013202185.1 Planctomycetota bacterium | reverse complement strand
GCTTCAGGTTCGTCGGGAGGCGGTGCTTCGGCCGCTTCAGGTTCGTCGGCTTCAGTTTCGTCGGGGGGCGGTGCTTCGGCCGCTTCAGGTTCAACTGCCCCGTCTTCGGCCGTCGACACCCGGTCAGGAGGTTCAGATTCGGGACGGACAGTTTCCCAGACGCGGCACGAGGCCAGCGCCAACAATAACACCACAGACAGTATTCTCACGAGAGAATAGATCTTCTTGCCTTTGCGGAGCCCCATATAACAACACAGTTCTTGCATGGCACGCCCTGCTTTCTGAAAAGAACTCTTGTAACAAAGCAACCCAGAAAATGTAAGTTGAGCGTTTCTTACCGCAGACACCTCCACGTTTTCCATAAGCTTGTTCAACCACATCAAGCGCCAAGGCACACACCATTTCGAAGGCGTGCGCCGAGCCCGCGCTCGATGTTTTCATTGTCTCATGTTTTCTTAGGCTGAAGTTTATACCATGAACGAACGTCTGTGTCAAGGAAAAACTTGGAAAAAACCTTTCCCAACACAGGTGCGCCGGAGAACCGTGCGCCGCTCCATCGAGGGGGGGGCAGTACCGCATAGTCGGGTGCTGTAGACATGTGTCACGTTGCAGGTGCGACCTCGACGGCGCTGTAGTACAGCCTGCCGTCGCTGTCGGAGGTGGCGGCACATTGATTGAGGTAGGCAGTCGAAAGGCACTGTGGCCTGATTTCGCCATGCACCGCGCTGCCGCAGGCTGTGCACGTGTCGGTCTGGGTGAGCTTGTAGATGCGCCGTCGGCAACAACAGCAGTGGAAGGTCTGGAAAGGCACGATGGCGGCATAGCCTGCACGCACGACGTACCGAACGAATCTGGAGTAGACAAAGCCGGCGTGCAGACCGCCCTGCAACGCCTGGCCCAGGAGCATGAACTCGAGTGCACGTTGAAGGCTGTCGAGGCCCGGGACCCACGCAAAGGGGTAAACCGTACGGCTGTCAGGCCCGTTGAGTTCGTCTGTAAGCCGCAACGAGGCCAACGAAATCAGCACTTGCCCGGCCAGCGGCACGTAGATTTTCTGCCACACAAAAGCCTTGCCTTTGTCGGGCTCACAGGCTGACAGCCCGTTCCCCTCCGATCGGGGTTCGTAGTGGTCCAGGAAAAGGCGCAGCTTCATCTTGTACACGGCCTCCTTAAGAACATGCACGAGGATGGCGGCCACTTGGTTGGTGTAACTGTGAAAGAGGGGCTGCGTCTCGAGCACGGCCTGAAAGTATGCCGCGGCAACCGCGGCGGCGGCGTCGGCCGGCCATATGCTCCTGTTGCCGTCCGATGCCACTTCCTTGCACCAGTCTGTAACGTCCTTCCGGCGGACCACTGCTTTGGCGTTGTCGAGGAGGGCGCCGCCCTCACCGTCGGCGTGGGACGCATGCGCCAGTACGATCTCTTCCACCAGTTGCTTCATCTCGGGCTTGAACATTGCGAGTGCGCGTTGTGCCCGTTTTCCTCGGTGGCGCGGGTCGATCATTGTTCCTCCCCATATTGAACCACAACCATCTCGAATAATTGGGTTGCATCGAAAGTTGAACCTTCTCTACTTCATTAGTCGAAGAAAGGCGAAAAGGTCAGGAACTTTTTTTTGGGCTCTTCATGATTTATGGCGGGTTGATCCAAAACTATTTCGTGAACTACATCGCCGCCGGGGGCAAATCATGCGGTCAGGTCACGACAAAGTTAACGAGGTAGTTGTCACAATAAGATCCGACGACGAGAACGAAGACGAGGATGCCCTCCATGGATCATGAAGGACCTTTTTTTCACGGACCGGCATTGACAAGGCATGGCAAATCTGGTATATAGATGCCCTCACGTCGATTCTTAATAAGGAGTTTGCACATGAAAAGACTGACCTTCCGATTCGTTGCGTTTGTTCTTGCCGTTACCTGTGCCCGTGTACTTCTCTTCGCGGCCGGGCCGCTCGATCCGCACAAGACCTTGCTGCCGAACTACATCCTGCCGGACACCGCAGAGGCCGACGGCAAGCTCGACGAGTGGGCAGGCGTGCCGCCCATCGGCAGCAGGAACTTCAAGTTCATGACACGCGACACGGGCATCACCCCGTCGAAAAGCTTTGCACCCACGCTACGGTGCGGAATGAAAAAAGGCAGCGACGACCTCTACTTCCTCGTGCTCGTGCATGACGACCAGCAATATGCCGAGGCGGGCCAACACTGGCTCATCGGAGATTACCTCGAGCTTTACTTCGACTTCGGGCGCGAAGCCCGGGCCGTCAAAGACCCCGAATGGTACAAGAAAGGCGGCCTGAACACTCCCCCGGGAATGGGCCAGTTCGGCTTCCGGCCTGCCACGCTGCAGATAGACAAGAAAACACTATTCACCGCCGGCAGCAATAAATGGAAGGTCGATTACGCCTCCGCCCTGATCGAAGGCGGAATCGCACACGAGGTGCGGCTCGATATCGCATCAGTGCTGGCCGACACCAAACTGAAACAACTGCCCACTTACATCGGGATCGATCTCGGGCTGATGGACCAAGACTACACGATCTGCCTCCAGACCGGCAATTGGTCCAACGACAACGGCTACTATCGCTTGTTCGGCGATGCGATGGATCATGCCTGGCCCACGAAGTACGGAATGATGTCCACCCGGCCGATCCCCAAACCGGACGGCGTGCAGGTCCCCCCCCTGCCGCGCACGATGCGCGAGCTTTTCGGCGATGCACCCAACGGTGAATATGTAATGAAAGCAATCGGCAAGATGCCCAACCCAAGATTGGCCGACCTGGTCACCTGGGCGGGCTGTCGGTTGGAAGGCTGCGAAGACGTGGTCTTTGATGCTGATGTTGTCGGACGACTGATGGCCACCGCCTCGCCGGACGTCCAGGAAAAATGCCTGACCGTGCTCTACTTCACCGACCAGGACAAAGTCGCCGTCAAGAACGCCCTCGACGTCGTTTATGCCGGCGAAGTACAGAACAAGTCCCCCTATCTCCTGACGCTCGCCAACTTGCTGAACGAG
>JABMSA010000217.1 GCA_013202185.1 Planctomycetota bacterium | reverse complement strand
TCGCAAACACCCGCATCAAACAACTGGCCGTGCTGAAACTGATACCCGAATACCTCCAGTGCCGCTCCGCCCAACGTCGCAAGGAAATAGTCGACAAGCTCGAGGCCGCCGACCTGAAGTTCTCCGAGGCCGTGTCGGTGGTCCGGAGGTGGCTCGACTTCCCCCGGCCGAAAGAGACCGGAATCCTGACACGCAACGTGGAACTTACAGACGGCTCATCAGCTTCTTACGTGTTGTTCGTGCCCCAAAACTACGATCCACAGCGCCGGTGGCCCCTGATCGTGGCGCTGCACGGGGTCGGCGGCACCGGCGACCGATACGTCTACACATGGGCACAGCACGCAGAGGAGCGCGGTTACATCGTGCTGGCTCCCACGGCAAACAACAAGAATGGATGGACCGCCAACGGCAAGAAGATCGTCTTGGGCACAACCGCCGACGTCCGCGAAAACTTCAATATCGACACTAACCGCCTGTTCATCGACGGCACCTCCTCCGGCGCACAAGGCGCGTGGATATACGCCCTGAGCACCCCCGGAATCTTTGCCGGGCTGGTATCGCGCTCGGGAGCGGTGGACCCGCTCACAACGCTTCTCCTGCCCAACGCGCGTAACATGCCGGTGTACATCATACACGGCCTGAAGGACAAGATCGTGCCGTCGGACAACATCAAGAAGGTCCGCCGGGCACTGATCAGGCTCGGATGTGAGGTGGAGTTTCGGCTGGACACGAAATCCGGCCACAACACGTTCACCGGCGAGACCCCCAAGATCATGCAATGGATGGCCCGTCACACGCGCGCCCCCTATCCGTCGGACGTTCGCTTTACCCTCAGAACCCTGCAACATCCGAGAAGCTGCTGGCTCCAGGCCGAGCTGCTGGCCGAAGACGTATTCGACCCCGCCCAGAGCATTATTGTGCCCGAGGTGGGCGGCGAGCCACTCACAGGCGAGATGCGAGACAACTACCTCCTCGCGACGGCGAAAGCGGGTATGGCCGTCCTCAACGGCAAGATCACCGGCAACAGGATCAACGTCAACGCAAGACACATCATAGGCTACACAATCCTTCTCAGCGACAAGATGCTCGACCTCGACAAGCCGGTGGAAGTACACACCAACAGGAAGCGAAGCTTCCGGGGTGAGGTTCGCCGTTCTTTGCCGTTTTTGCTCGAACAGGCCCGCAGGAACCGCGATCCCGAGATGCTTTTTTCTGCCCATCTCAGAATCGTTATCCGCACCGAGCAGCCCTAAGTGATTGCTGTGCCGCTACTTACGCCTGCCGCCACCGGCATCGAAAGCCCTGAAAAAAATGTGATTTTCCCCCGGTTTTTCTCTTGACATTCTCGTCTTTATGCGCTATAATCAGGGGTTCAGTTGGCAATTTCGCCATGGTTAGAGGTCATGTAAAGGCCGTTTTTGGTACGGAGGCACTGTACCCAAATGAGCATCAGAGAAAAACGATTGCAACTCATCCGCGAGCGACATCGCGAATTGATACTCGCCCCCCGGGAGAGAGTCCAAATCGAAATCTTCCAGGACGAATGGGAAGACTTCGACTACTTCGAGGACGACGAATCCCTCAGAACCTTCGACTTCGCCAACGAGGAAGATAGCGCCGACGAGTAAGCCGGCGGCATGCCGGGGCTCTTGCCCCAAAAGGCCGCCTCAATTCGCACCTCGCTCACAAGAGCCCCCCCCCTTTCGTGCATTCAACGACAATTAGCTTTCTTTGTCGGCGAGGGTCTGTACGAGTTTCGTAACGCCCCAAAGGTGATTCGGCGTCGGACCATGAGACAATGAGGCCGTGTAACTGTTTGGCGTGGCCCAAGGTCAGACGGCTCGCCTCTGGGAACGCCTCCATTGGCCTCGCGCCGATGGAGCTGCCGAGCAGTAGCTCGGCCGTGCTGCGCGCGGTGGACCATTCCCATACACTTGCTGTCTGCTCGGATTTGGGCTCTGTGGTTGTGGGGAGGGCCTTCCTGCCTCGCATTCGTTGCCCCATGGGTATAGACGTCCGTCTACTCCTCTTGCTGCTTTCTCTCATTCGAGTTTGGCTGAGAGGCGCGGCCCTGCCCACTTGCAGTTTGATTCCGACACTCTTGGGCTGACTTCGGCGATGAGCTACGGGTGTAACGAATCAACGGCTGCGGTCATTCATCCCGAGCTTGAGGCGAAAACTTTCCTGATCTTGGCCCACTGGTCTTCGTACGCTTCAACATCTGAGATCGTGACGTTGTCCACGCAGGATGCGAAATCAGGTTGCTTGCCGTGCTTGGCGTGGTACTTCTCAGCATAAGCTTGGTTGCGTGCAGCCTGAGCGCGGCAGATCTCATCGTGCGTGAGAATAAAGAACCGCTCTGTGAAGGTGCCATCGCTGCCGGGCTTGAGATGAAAGAGAACCCATAAGTCAGGTGCGGCCGGGTCTTCGGCCAGGCCCTTCTGCGTGATGCTTGTGACGAAGCGTGATCGTTGGCTCGTCTTGACTTCGATCTTCAGAACGCTATTCTGCCGGTTGCTGATTGCGTACACGTCGGCGCCCTTGCGGTTGCCGTAAGTGATCGTTGCGAAGATACCACGCTTGATCAGTTCACTACAGACGCGGTACTCGCCCGCCAGATTCAGAAGGTAGGAATCGATAGTGACCTTCCTTTCTCCAGGAAATATCTTACCAGCGCTTCGCGGCGTTGGGAAGCCCCTGCGCCACCGACGCGGAACATTCCGCTGGCGGCCCTCCGTTTGGCCTGTGATCTCATCGAAGACCATTATAAGGCTGCCTTGGCGAATGTCAAGTCTATTCTTCTGTGTTTCCACCCCAGCGCAGGCACATCGCCACCCACCCCCGACGGGTTTGCGTGAGAAAATCCGTTGAAACCGCCCGGCGTAACGGTTACCATTGATGGCAGGAGTAGAACAACAGACGCGAGCTACAAGCGGGAGCACCTTTTGTACCGTGGAAAAACGGTGGACGGTTCTCGATTACGACAGGGAGATTGTTTCCGAACTCTCTGCCGAGGCGAACGTGCCTCCGATAATGGCCAAGATCCTCGCCACGCGCGGGCTGGTCAATTCCGAGGCGGTCTCGGCGTTCCTCAATCCTCAGCTCTCGGACCTTCACGACCCCTCTACGCTTCCTGATATCGCCAAGGCCGCCGAACGCGTGCGCCAGGCGGCGATGTCCAACCAGAAAGTTGTAATTTACGGCGACTATGACGTCGACGGCGTCTCCGGCTCGTCCGTGCTTGTGCAGTTTTTGAAGCTTTTGAACATGGACGTCAGCTACTACATCCCTCATCGCATTGACGAGGGCTACGGGCTCAACGTCAACGCTATCCGGCGGTTCAAGTCGGAGGGCATCCAGCTTGTTATCACCGTCGATTGCGGCATCAACGCGGTGGAGGAGGTCCGCGAGGCCGCCAATGCCGGCATCGACGTTATCATTACCGACCACCACGAGCCCGGCATCGATATTCCCGATGCGTACGCCGTTGTCAATCCCAAGATGCCCCGCAGCCAGTATCCTTTCAGGCATCTTTCGGGCGCGGGCGTTGCGTTCAAGCTTGCGTGGGCCATCGCGCAAACGCTCTCCCCCGGCCGGCGGGTGAGTCCGGAGTTCCGCGAATTCCTCATGGACGCCCTCGGCCTCGCGGCGCTCGGCACCATCGCGGACGTCGTGCCCCTCATAGGCGAGAATCGCGTGCTGGCGAAGTTCGGGCTGGAAGCCCTTGCCGTGTCGCGCAGCCCCGGCGTGCGGGCGCTCATAGAATCGTCCGGGCTCGACGGTCAGCGGCTCGCATCGCATCACGTCAGTTTCCGATTGGCGCCCAGGCTCAACGCAGCCGGCAGGATGGCAAAGGCCGTGACATGCGTGGAGCTGCTGACAACCAATTCCACCGAAAAGGCCAGAATCATTGCCGAACAGCTCGACCAGAGCAACCGCCACCGCCAGGAGACCCAGCAGCAGGTACTCGACAGCGTCCGACGCAGAATAAAGACGGACGTGGACCTCGACAATGACCTTGTTGTGGTGCTTGCCGACGAATACTGGCACCCCGGCGTGCTCGGGATAGTGGCGTCGAGGATCGTAGACGACCACTGCCGCCCAACGGTGCTGGTGGCGCTCGACGAGGGAATCGGCAAGGGGTCGGGGCGCTCGATTCCGCAGTTCAACCTGTTCGACGCCCTGGCCGAGTGCGGCGGGCCGCTGGAATCGTTTGGCGGCCATGCCCAGGCTGCAGGCATAAAAATAAAGCACAATGATGTAGAGGCCTTTCGCACGGCGCTCAACAGCTACGCCGCAGAGAGGCTCAATTTCGACGAACTCGTGTGTTCGCTCGCCATCGACGTGGAAATCGAAGCAGACGAACTCACCATCGACCTTGTAAACGTCATCGACCGCATGCAGCCCTATGGCGAGGGCAACCGAGAACCGGTATTCTGCAGCATGGGGCTCCGCCTCGCAGGCACGCCGCGGCTGGTCGGAAAAGACGACCGCCACCTTGCCTTCTACGTGCGCCATGGCAATGCCAGTTTCCGGACCGTCGGATTCGGAATGTCGGATATCTACGACAGCGTCAGCACCAGCGAATACTGCGATATGGCCTTCAAGGCGAGAGTTCACGAATACAACGGGCGCGAGTCCGTGCAATTGCAGATAGCAGACATCAAAACGAGGAAATGATCATGCCCGGCGGGCCCGCGAGCGGGAAAAAGAAGGCCTCAGCCATTCGAAAGCCTCTGTTGCGCCTTGCGCTCTTTCTGCTGCTCGTGTGCTTCGTCCTCACAACCGAAGCCTGCCACAACCGACTGCTCCTGTTCCCGAGGAAGGCAATAAGAAAAACGCCCGCCGTTCTAAACGTTGCCTTCGAAAACGTCACATTCGCCAATGCCCGCGGCAAGCAGCTTGCCGGATGGTACTGCCCGGCAAAAGAACCCATCGGCGCTATTGTGCTCAACCACGGCAATGCAGGCAACATCGATCTGTATATCGACTACGCCCACCACTTCACAAGAGGCGGCATCAGTGTGCTGCTTTACGACTACCAGGGCTTCGGCAACAGCGAAGGAAGCAGATCCCTGAGCCAGCTCGTGGGCGACGGCTTGGCGGCGTTCGACTACCTGGCTTCGCGCACAGCCGACCCCGACAAGATAGCCGTGATGGGAGTGTCGCTGGGCACGCCCGTGTCGTGTGCGGTTGCCAGGCAGCGCCCGAGCGCAAAGGCCCTGATACTCGAGGGAGCTTTCCTCCCCGAAACAGAGCTCTACTGGCGAATGGGCATCCTCGGCACGCCGGTTGCATTCATCATAGCCAAAACGCTGCCGTTCATCGACCCCGAGCAAGACATCAAAGCCCTCGACGGCCGGCCGCTGCTCATGATCCATGGCGACAAGGACCGCGTCACCCCCCTCTTCGGCGCCGGCAAGCTCTACGAAAAAGCTCAGCCGCCCAAGTGGTTGTGGGTGATGGAGGGAGTGGGGCATTTCTCCGAGCCAATGTTATACAAGCAAGGCAGCTACCCAAAAGCCGTCGTCGAATTCCTCAGGCATGCTTTTCTCGACGAGCCATTCGATCAGCCGCGCATCGACAAGTGGACAAGCACAAAGCTGGGCGGCGGCAAGTGGCGTGTATCGGCCGACATTCACGCGCCCCGCGGGCACGCGAGCCTCGTTGTCACAACCGCAGCCAACACCGCCGTGAGAAAGAAAAAGCTGCCGGCCGGCTCCAGCAACGTCACGCTCGAGGTCGAAGGCCGACCGATAACCGTCTCTGCGTTCGTGGAGCCGCAGCCGCACGCACGCGAAAGCAACCCCCGGTGAGAAACATCAAGCTCACGATCGAATACGAGGGCACCAACTACCAGGGCTGGCAAGTACAAGGCAACGCCCCGACCATCCAGAAAACACTCGAGGAGGCAATTTCCAACGTCGTGCAGCATCCGGTTGCAATCATCGGCTCGGGCCGCACCGACTCCGGCGTGCACGCGCTCGGGCAGGTGGCAAGCTTCTCTACAAGCTCCGAGATTCCGGCGCGGAACATCGTGCATGCCATCAACAGCCACCTGCCGCCCGACGTTGCCGTGCTGGCGGCCGACGACGCAGCCCCGGATTTCCACGCACGCTACGCCGCGAAAGAAAAAACCTACCGCTACAGGATACTCAGCCGCGATATCCGCAGCCCGCTGCTTCACGACCGCGCATACCACCTGCGGGCGCCGCTCGATCTCGACCTGATGAAGCGCGCCGCGCGGCACCTCGTCGGCGAGCACGACTTCCAGGCCTTTCAGAGCAAGTCGCCCGAAGCCGAAGGCAAATCGAGCGTACGCACAATCACCAGGCTCGACGTGGAAAGGTGCGGCGATCTGATCAAATTCCATGTCACGGCCAACGGTTTCCTCTACAACATGGTACGGGCGATCGTCGGCACGCTCATCGAGGTCGGCATCGGAAAAACAGATCCCGACGAAGTAAAACGCATCCTGGATTCAAAAGACCGTTCCCTGGCCGGCCCCACCGCCCCGGCGCGAGGGCTGTGCCTTATAGAAGTCGTCTACTGACACAGACCATGGCAAAAGGACCTGAAAGAATGAAAAAGGAACTGAACGCGGGCGTGATCGGCCTCGGCATGGGGCGGCACCACATCATGGCCTATCAGAAATCAAAGGCGAACGTGCTGGCTGTATGCGACGTCGACAAGAAACGGCTCGCGGCGGCCAAGGCCGAGTTCGATATTCCCCTGGCATTCACAAGCATCGACGAAATGCTCGCCGAAAAGAGCCTTGACCTCGTGAGCGTCGCGCTGCCGAATTTCATGCACGCCGGCGTCTCGATCAAGGCCCTGAAAGCCGGCAAGCACGTGATGTGTGAAAAGCCGATGGCAATGAACGCCCGCGAAGGCAAGAAGATGGCCCTGGCCGCCAGGGAGGCCGGCAAGAAATTCATGATGCATTTCAACACGCGCTTCTCACCCGAGGCACAGGTACTCAAGGGATACGCCGACGCCGGCGCACTGGGCGATGTGTACTACGCGCGCACGGTATGGAACCGCATGCGCGGCGTGCCGGGGCTCGGAGGATGGTTCACCACCAAGGGCAAATCGGGCGGCGGCCCGCTGATCGACCTCGGTGTGCACCGGCTCGACCTCGCGCTCTGGCTCATGGGCAACCCGGGCGCCGTGAGCGTGAGCGGCTTCTGCCACGACGCCATCGCGCAAGATATAGCCAGGCGACGAGGCCAAACCATGGACGTGGAAGACTTCGCCGCCGCTTTTGTGCGCCTCGACAACGGCGCCACGCTCTCGCTCGAGGCGAGTTGGGCCTCCAACATCCAGCGCGCTGAGGAGATGTCGACAACCATACTAGGCACGAAGGGATCGCTCTTCCACGGCAACGTTGGCGAGGGATACGCGATGGAAGCAAGGCTGGTGACCGAGCGCGCGGGCGTGGTTGAGATCGTGAATCCAAAGCACCACACGCCGCGTTACGCCGGCGCCCAGCAGCAATTCGTAGATTGCATTCTCAACAACACCGAACCGGCGGCAACAGCCGAGCACGGCGTGAGAGTGATGGAGATACTCGATGCCATCTACGAATCGGCCGCTAAGGGCCGTGAGGTCAAAGTCAGGCGGCAGGACCTGAGCCCCAAGCGAAAGAAAAAACGCTGAAGGCCAAGATAAAAGACTCCGACCACAATGACAAACGCTTCGGAAACCGTTGAGCTGGAAAGACGCATCGGCTTCGCCGAGATCGCGACGCTCGTGCTGCTTGCGGGGATTCCGCTGGTGTATCTGCCCGGGCTCACCTTCGAACACACCTACCTCAAGCTGCCGCTGTTCCAGATCGTTGCTCTCCTCGGGCTTGCCACCCTGCCCAGGCAGGCCCCAGCCCCCGCTCCTCGCTGGTGGTTGCGCCGGACGTTGCTTTTCGGCGCGGTCGCGCTGCTTCTTGCCTGGATGGTTGCCTCGAGGGTGTGGCATCGGTACGAATGGGCGGCAACGGACAGCCTGATACGCGAGGGAACTTTTTTCGTCGGCTTCGTCGGGTTGTCGTGTGTGTTGTGCACGCCGCACATAAGAAAACTCTACGCCCGCTGGCTGGGTGCGGCGGCGGTTGTGGCGGCGGTCCTCATCATTTGTTTCATCGCTGCGGGCCGGGCTAATTATTTCGGCAACCGGAATTTCGCGGGCGGCTTCCTGGTGCTCCCGATCACGGCGATGCTCGCGTTTGTTGTTGCATCCCAAAAGCTTTCGTCCACGAAATACTGGTCGCTGGCCGTAGGGCTGTTCGTGATGATCTACGCCCTTCTGACCAGCCAGTCGCTTGGTGCGCTCGCCGGGGCGGTTTTTGCGGGCCTGTTGGTTTGCGCGGTCTTGATCAAGAATCGCCGCCCATACTTTGTGGCAGCGGGCGCTCTGATCGTTGCAGCCGGTGCGGCGGTCATCATCTTCAGGCCGGATCTCGTCCGGCAGGCGCTCGGCATTCGGCTTCATATCTGGCGTGCGGCGCTCAAGCTGATTGCGTCGCAGCCGGTGTTGGGCCAGGGGGCCGGCGCGTTTGGTGCGGCTATCAGGCCGTTCCAGCCGCCGGAGTATTTCGCGCACCCCGCCGCCGCCGCGACAACGCTGCACGCGCACAGCCGGCCGCTCGAGATCATGGCCGAGCTGGGTGTGATCGGCCTGGCGCTCTGGATAGTGCGGCTCGCCGCACTTTTCGCGGCTGCGTGGCAAGCCGTGCGCAAAGCCGCCGACGACTTCGACCGCTGCCTGCTGGCCGGCATCGCTTGCGGGCTCGCGGGCATGACGCTGCACGCCCTGGTGTCGGTCGGGCCTACCTCGCCCGACGTTCAAATCAACTTCTGGCTGGGCGCGGCGTTCCTCTGCGGGGCGCTTGGAGTTCGCCGGGCTAAGCCAAGACCGGTGAGCGTCAGAAACAGCCTTCATGTTGTATTCCTGTGGGTCGTATTCGGTGCCGCCTTCTTGTCGTGGGGCTGGCCGGCCTTCCAGGCGCAGCGATACACGGCTAAGGCCGTGAGGCAAGAACAGCCAGTCGACAAACTCGCCCTGCTCGAGAAGGCGGAGTCATTACAACCTTGCGAAAACACCCTCTCCGTCGTGATGCGCATGAAGAAGGCGGCCGCTTACTTCGCACTGAATCAGCTCGACTTGGCCCTTGCCGAGTACGAGGAAATAGAATCGCTCGGCCCCAATTACGGGGGGATTCAATCGAGCATAGCGCACGTGCATCGATTGACAGACAACCATGCCGCCGCAGCCTACCATGCCAAAGGCGCGGCAGCGGGCAACCCGTTTGACATTAACGCCTACTCGATCTGGCTCGAGGCACTCCGCCACGGCGCCGACGGTCCGCCCGCGCAGGAAGCCGCCGAACTCCTGGGCCGGGCCGAAAAGCTGAAGCCCTTCGAGGCCGCGCTCGACGGGCTCAAGCGTCGCATGGCGAAGAGCAGCGCCTTCGATAAGCCGTTTTTCGATTACACCATCAACGCAACGAGAGGCGTGCTGTTCGAGGCCCATTTCACAAAGCTTGCCGGCCAGCCGGAAAACGCGGCCAAGCTCTACGCGAAGGCGGCGGGCCAGTGCGCGGCGCTCGCCGGTGCCGCCGGCAAGAATCAGTACACAGCGATGCATATTTACAAGTTGTGGCTGCGCATCGCCAGGGAATCGGGCAGCGCCGAGATCAGCAAAGAGGCGGCGCAGTCGTTGAAGGCCACCCTCGGCAATGCCGGGACGTCACGGATGCCGGCCGACCTCTATTACGTGCTGGGTGCCTTGTATTGGCGCAGCGGCATGCAGAAGGAAGCCGAGCTTCAGCTCAAGAAAGTTGCGGCTTCGTGCCAGCGGCCATTTCGGTTCGGGCGGCCCGACCACCCCCACGTGCTGGGGCTTCTTGCGAGCGTGTACGAGTACCTCCATCCCAGGCTCAGCCTCGAGATCGCCCGAAAGCTGCTCGAGCAGGATCCGCACAACGAAACCGCTCGGCGGCTCATCTCGGCTCTCGAGCCCGGCAAACGAAATGCCGAATAACCCTCTCCGAGAACCCAAAAGTTTTTGAAAGGGGTGCCTGCCTGGGAAGGCAGGTTGGGGGAAATTTCTTCTTCAGAAAAGTTTCCTCCCAGCACTGACATTTGTTCCCTAATCATTCACATACATCCCGACAGCGGGGAGGGAACTCTTTGAAAAGAGCTTCCCCCCCGCACCCCCCCTCAGAAACTTTTTGGGCCTTTACAGACAATCCTCAATGCCCCCGCCGGTACACCCAAAGCATCGGCGCACCTTATTCACTTGAAAATTCTCCGGCCCTGCGCATAATGTGCTTTGTCACATCATCGTGCAGATGAAAAAACGAAGGACGATCAGACCAATGGCCAGGCACAGCAAAAAACACGGCATGTCGATCCGCCAGCCCGCCACACGCTGGCAAGACGCCCTCCCCGCCGGAAACGGCAGCATAGGCGCGCTCGTCTTCGGCGGCATACGAAGCGAACAGGTGATCCTCAACCACGACAATCTTTTCCTGCGCACCAGGAAGCCGAAGATCTCGGACATCTCCGGCGCCATACCAGAGCTGCGCAAACTCCTCCGGCAGGGCCGCTACCAGGAGGCGGCAACTTTCCTCGATGCAAAGCAGCGCGACGCCGGCGGAGAGCTTGGGCATCCCGACCCCTACCATCCGGCGTTCGACCTCGTAATCGCAACCGATACGCAGGGCGCTTTCACCAACTACCGCAGAAGCGTCGATTTTGAAACGGGCGTCGCATCGGTAACCTGGCAGGACAGCGGCACCAGATTCCGGCGCGATCTCTTCGTTTCGCGAGCCGACGACGTTGTCGTGATGCGCATCAGCGGCAGCAAGGCCGGCTCCGTCAACTGCCGCGTAGCCCTGATCCCGCACGGCCGGGTCACGGGCACAGGCGCGAAAAAGGGCGAGGTCGCATCCGCCGAGGCGCCCATATCATTTGCGATGTCGGCCGGCAAGCAGTGGTTCACGATCCAGGCCAGGTACGATGCCGGCGGCGGATACAGCGGCGTCGCACGCGTCGACCTCAAAGGCGGAAAAACCTCCTCGAGCAATTCCGACATAATACAGATCGCCGGCGCCGACCAGGCGGTAATCATTATCAAACTCACCGACGTCCCCAAGAGCAACGCCGCACTCAAGCGAAAAACAGACCAACTCGCACCCGACTACGACGCGCTGCTCAAGCGCCACGCCAAGCTACACCGTGAGATGTTCCTGCGAATGCAGCTCGACCTCGAAGCCGGCGACGCGGCCGACCTCAGCAACGAAGAACTGCTGATGCTCGCCTACGACGGCGACGTGCCCGCCGCACTCATCCGGAAGATGTTCGAGTATGGCCGCTACCTGCTTATCTGCAGCTCGAGGCCCGGCGGGCTGCCCGCGAACCTCCAGGGCGTGTGGAACGGCACCTACGACCCGCCGTGGCAGGCCGACTATCACAACGACGAAAACATCCAGATGAACTACTGGCAGGCGCTCCCCGGAAACCTGCCGGAAGTCACAATGCCCTACTTCGACTACTTCGAGTCGTACCTCCGGGATTACCGCACCAACGCACAAACCGTATACGGCTGCCGGGGCATCTACGTGCCGCTTGCCCAGACCACCCACGGCCTCGCCTCCTACTCAGGCCCCTGGATGCTCTGGACGGCCGCAGCCGGCTGGCTGGCGCAGCTCTTCAACGACTACTGGCTGTTTACCGGCGACCGCAAATTCCTCAAAGAACACGCGGTGCCGTTCCTGAAGCAAACGGCCCTCTTCTACGAAGACTTCCTCATCGAAGACGACAACGGCAAGCTGATGTTCTCGCCGTCGCTGTCGCCCGAGAACGTGCCGTCGATCCCCAACGCCTCTCTCGCGACCATCAACGCAACGATGGACGTAGCCATCGCGCGCGAGGTGCTTGGCAACCTCTGCGACGCATGTGAACTGCTCGGCATCGACAAGGCGGGCGTGCGCCGATGGAAGAGCATGCTCCAAAAGCTGCCCGACTACGAAATCAATGAAGACGGCGCGATCAAGGAGTGGATTCATCCCGGCCTGCCCGACAACTACCACCACCGGCACCAGTCGCACATCTATCCGCTGTTCCCGGGGCTCGAGATCAGCCCGGAGAGCGACCCCCGGCTCTTTGATGCAATGCGCGTGGCCGTGGAGAAGCGGCTCGTGATCGGGCTCACGTCGCAGACGGGCTGGTCGCTGGCGCACATGGCCAACATTTACGCGCGGCTCGGCGACGGCAACCGCGCCCTCGAGTGCATGGAGCTGATGACCAGGGCGTGCGTGGGGCCCAACCTCTTCACCTACCACAACGACTGGCGCGACCAGGGCATCACGTTGTACGCTTCGGGGTGGGCGCCGTTTCAGATCGACGCGAACTTCGGGCTGTCGGCCGCCGTGCTCGAGATGCTCGTATACTCGGCGCCGGGCATGGTGAAGCTGCTGCCCGCGCTGCCCGAGAGCTGGCCGGTCGGCAGTGCGCGCGGCATCATCTGTCGCGGAGGCATCGAGATATCCGTGGAATGGAACATGCACAAGGCGACCGTCGAGGCGTCGCTCCGCTCGAGGGCCGCCCAGGAGATAACTCTCAAGCTGCCCGGCGCGATTCGCCGCCTCAGCTCGAGCCTGGCCCGATCCGCCACCACCGAGTCGCCCCACGGCCCGGCATACAGGCAGCTCCGCCTGCCGGCGAAAAAGAATGTGACAATCTCCGCCGCGCTCGAGAAAAAGTGAGCCCCATCCCCCTCCAGGTCTTTCATTCCGAGCACGTTGTCTGTAACCTGTTGCGCACGTAGAGCAGGTCGAGAACATTCACAAAGCAGTCGCCGGTGACGTCGCCTTGCGGGCGCCAATCGTAAACAGCCATCAGCGTGCGATCGGCATCCATCAACAACTGGACGTTCGGATCCGGTCGGCCGGAAAGAAACGGTGTTGGTATCGTCGGGTCACCGTCCACAAGCCAGTACTGGAAGTACCATGTCCTGCCATTGGCGGTCACGCTTTCCGGCGCTGTGAGATTCACTGTGTCGCCGTCGAAGCACATTGCTTCATAATCAGTTGCACCCGGTTTGTCGCCCGTGATGCTAACGCCGCCGAACGGCATTGATTTCACTGTGAGCGCTGCATTCCGGTCGCGCACGAAAACGTCGGAATATCCGTTCGTATCTCCCTCAACCAAGTTGGTGGCATCGGAGCCGAACGTCACGAAGCGGCCGTCGCCGCTGATGGAGGGCCAATATGAATCACCGTTTCCCTGGGTCCCGTCGGATGCGACACTGACGCGCGTCGTTGTGCCAGTCTGGCGGTCATGGACGAAGACGTCCGGCGATCCGTTCGTGTCGTCCTCGACCAGGCTGCTGGCGTACGACTGGAACGCCACGAAGCGGCCGTCGGCGCTGATGGCGGGCATGTTGGAAACATCGTTTCCCTGCGTCCCGTCGGATGCGACGCTGACGCGGTCTGTGATGTCGCCGCGCGCGGTGCCTGCCGCGGCCACGAACACCAGCGCCAGCGCGAAGGCCACAAGCGTCCGTGTAACTGCCCTGTGTGCGATGTTGTTCTTCATCTGATCAGCTCCTTTCGTTTTTCGTGTGGCAGATTTTCAGGTGCCACGTTTGGTACCATATCCAATTCAATTGATTGTTGTCATCTCCGTGTAGAGACGCCCCGGTGGG
>JABMSA010000216.1 GCA_013202185.1 Planctomycetota bacterium | reverse complement strand
GGCTATGTGTGCGTGGCCGGCCGCCTCCATCTTCACGGCCTCGAGGTGCGCCTTGTGGCCGAGCGCGTAGCGCCTCGCGGGATCGTCGGTTGTGGTGTTTGCCGCCCTGATCGAGCTGGTTACGACGTCCGGCCCTTCGCCCTGGTAAAGGAGGATTCCGCAGCACTCCGAAGGGTGGCTCTCTCGTGCGTGCTCTTGTATTGCATTGAGCACGTCTCGCCGGATTTTCATCAGGCCTCCGTGTCGCACTGTCCTTCCGGGCAGCATGAGAAGTCGTGTTCGACCAGCTCGGTTATTGTGGGGTTCTTTCCGCACAGGGGGCAGTCGGGGTCCAGGCCGCGTCTCAGAGTGGTGAAGCTGCAATTGAGAGAGTCGTAAAGCACGTATCGGTGCGTGAGAATGTCGCCCAGGCCCAGCAGTACCTTTATGGCTTCGGTGGTCTGAAGGCATCCCATGATACCCACGACGGAGCCGAGCACGCCTGCCTCGCGGCACGAGGGCACCATTCCGGGCGGGGGTGGCTCGGGAATGAAGCATCGGTAGCAGGGGTTGCCCTCGCCGGGCAGAATTGTCATAAGCTGGCCTTCGAAGCGAAGCACCGCCGCCGATACCAGGGGCACGTTTTCGAATCGGCAGCAGTCGGCAACGAGGAAGCGCGTCGGGAAGTTGTCGCAACCGTCGAGCACTATGTCGTAGCTCTTTATTATGTCGCGGACGTTGCCGACGGACAGCCGCTCGGGGATCGCCTCAACGGTGCAGTCGGGGTTGAGGGCGCGGATGGCGTGTTGGGCGGAGTGTGCCTTGTTCTTGCCGAGATCGTGCGTTTGATGAATGATTTGCCGCTGGAGGTTTGAGAGGTCGACCACATCGTAATCGACTACGCCTATTCTGCCCACGCCGGCGGCGGCAAGGTATAGGAGCGAGGGCGATCCAAGGCCGCCGGCACCCACCACGAGCGCACTCGAGGTGAGCAGCTTGCGCTGCCCTTCAACGCCCACCTCCTGCAGAAGAATATGACGCGAGTAGCGTTCGATCTGCTCTTCGGTGAAATCAAAGTCGCTCACGGCCTACTCCACAATATCCAGCTCGACGGGCTCGACGGAAACTCCATTTTCTTCGAGATGGCTGATGGCTTTCTGTACTTCGTTTTCTTCGCCGGACAGCTCGAGGCCGACCAGGCCGATCTCCTTGGAGACGCTGGCCTGCCTGATGTTGGTGACCACCTCGAACTTGCGTCCGATTTCCCAGATCAGGGGCTTGCCTACGAGGCCGGCCGGGAAGGTGAGCCATACTTTCCTGGAGACTTCCGCCCCGCCGGCGATGGCCGAGAGGATCGTCACCACGTCGCCGTCGCTGACGGGCGTTGCCAGGCCGTCGAGCAGGCGAACATCTTCGCTGTCGTTGACGTGAATGTTGAAATGGCGCCGGACCTTGCCGGTGTCGTCGCAAAGCCTGTCCGTTACGTTGAGGCTCTGGAGGAGTTCGCCTACGGTGCCGCCCTCGGTCTGGGTTTCCTGCTGCCCGCCCAGAAGAGATTTGAGTGCAGCGCCCGTTCTTACTGTTACTGCCACTGTGTCGTCTCCTTTACGTTGCTGTAGCGGTGAGGTCGGCCAACAGCGCGTCGAAGTCCGCGACTTTCGCCTCTATCACTGGACGCTCGCGCAAGTGCCCCAAAACCGCCTCTTGTGTCTTGAGCCCGTTGCCGGTGATGCACATTACCACCGATTCGTCTTTGGGAATGTGGCCCTGCTCAATGAGCTTCTTCGTTACTCCTACCGTGACTCCCCCGGCGGTTTCGGTAAATACTCCCTCAGTTTCCGCCAGGAGCTTGATTCCATCGATTACTTCTTCGTCGGTCACGTCTTCGGCCCAGCCGCCTGAGTTGCGTATGGTTTCTATCGCGTAGAAGCCGTCGGCGGGGCTGCCTATGGCTATCGAGCGCGCGATTGTATTCGGCTTCACAGGCGTGAAAAGCTCCTCGCCGGCCTTGACCGCCGCCGAGATGGGGTTGCAGCCGGTGGCCTGCGCCCCGTGGATCCTGGTGCCGGGCGCGTCGATCAGGCCCGCTTGCGCGAACTCGCGGATGGACTTCTCGATCTTGGTGATCAATGATCCGCCGGCCATCGGCACCACAATGTGCCTTGGCGTTTGCCAGCCGAGCTGCTCGAGCATCTCGAAGCCCATCGTCTTGGACCCCTCGGCATAGTAGGGCCTGATGTTGATGTTCACAAACGCCCAACCGTAGCGGTCGGCGATCTCGGTGCACAGCCTGTTCACGCCGTCGTAGTTGCCCGAGATGCCGACCACGTTGACGCCGAAGACGGAAGTGCCCACAACCTTGCCTTGCTCCAGGTCGGCGGGCATGAAGATGAAGCACTTGAGGCCCGACCTCACCGACTGCGCTGCGAGGCTGTTGCCAAGGTTGCCGGTTGTGGCGCACGCAACGGTATCGTAGCCGAATTCCTTTGCTTTGCATAGCGCCGTCGACACAACGCGGTCTTTGAAAGACAACGTCGGGAAGTTCACCGCATCGTTCTTCACGTAGATCTCGTTGTGGCCAAGGATGCGCTCGAGGTTCCTCGCCCGGAAGAACGGCGTGAATCCCACCTCAATTCCCACGGTCGGCTCGCCATCGATCGGCATGAATTCGCGATAACGCCACATGTTCTCGTGGCGTTCTTCTATCGCCTGCCGGGTCACGTCTTGCTTTATGGCGTCGTAGTCGTAATCGACCTCGAGCTTGCCGAAGCAATACTCGCAGATGTGCAGCGGCTCGGTGGGATACGTCCGGCCACAGTCCTTTTCTCTACACTTTAGTCCTCTAACGTAGCTCAATGGTTCGCCTCCGGTGGGCCCGGGTTATTGTCCTTTTCGAACGAGCAGATGGTAGCCGTCGTCTTCCTGCTTCACGCTTTCGACGCGGTGGCCTTCTTCTTTGATGCTTCGCGGCACGTTTTGCATCTGCGCGCCTTCGTTAAGGATGATTTCGAGGATTTTCCCCGGGGCTATCTTTTCGATCGCCAGCTTGAAGCGCACAAACGTCATCGGACAGACCACGCCGGTGAGGTCGGCACGCTTGGCTACTTGCTCGGGTGAGTCGGCCATTATGATTACTCCATATTCGCGGCAGCGGCCGGGGCAAAGAGATCCGTGGTGAGGTAGCGCTCTCCGGTGTCCGGCAGGATGGCGATTATCAGTTTGCCTTCGCTTTCGGGCCTGCCGGCCACTTGCGTTGCGGCCCACACCGCAGCCCCCGACGATATGCCCGCAAATATGCCCGCATCGCGCGCGAGGGCGCGCGCCGTCGCGACGGCGTCCTTGTTCTCGACGGTGATGATCTCGTCGATGATGTCGCGATTGAGCACATCTGGGACGAATCCGGCGCCGATGCCCTGTATCTTGTGCGGGCCGGGGTTGCCGCCCGAGAGCACCGGAGAATCGGCCGGCTCTATGGCTATCGCCTTGAACGATGGCTTTCGCTCCTTGAGAGCCTCGCCGACACCCGTGATGGTGCCGCCGGTACCGACGCCCGCCACGATGGCATCTGCCTGGCCGTCGGTGTCGCGCCATATTTCTTCGGCGGTGGTCCGCCGATGAATATCGGGATTAGCCGGATTCTCGAACTGCTGCGGGATGAAGTAGCGATCGTCGCCGGCGGCCAATTCCCGGGCGCGTTCTATGGCGCCCAGCATTCCCTCGGAAGCGGGCGTGAGGACAAGCTCGGCACCGAGAGCCTCGAGAATTCGGCGCCGCTCGGTCGACATGCCCTCGGGCATGATGAGCGTCACCTCGTAGCCCTTGGCGGCGCAAACAAACGCCAGCGCCACGCCGGTGTTTCCTGAGGTGGGCTCGAGGATTATCGAATTCTTGTTGATGCGGCCGTCCCGCTCGGCCGCCTCGATCATTGCCACGCCGATTCTGTCTTTGACGCTCGAGGCGGGGTTGAAGAACTCGAGTTTGCCCGCAACCTTGCCGGGCAGGTCGCCTGTGACGGCGTCGAGCCACACAAGCGGAGTGTTGCCGATCAATTCTGTCACGTTTTTTGCAATCTTCATCACGGTCCCCTTTGTATTCTCAGATCGCTTGTCAATGAAAGTGGCGGCTGTCCGTTGCACCGTCATCCGCGAGGCGCGTCCACCGATTTGTGTGTTTATATCTGGTAATCGGCCTTCAGCGGACGGGTGTGTATGCCGCACTCGCCGCCGCACTTGCTGGTGCCGATCCAGCGGCCGGCACGCTCGTCGGGGTCGGTGCTGACGTGCGTGCACGGCGCACAGCCCAACGATCTGTAACCTTTTGCGTAGAGCGGATTTACGTTCACCCCGTTGAGAGCCAGGTACTCCCAGATCTCTCGCTCGTACCAGATCAATATCGGGTTGAGTTTCACCAGATCCTTGTCGCGCTTCTCAACTTCCTGAAAATCCGTCCGCGTGCGGCCCTCAGTGCATCGCAGGCCGGTTACCCAGCAGGCGATATTCATCTCTTCCACCGCCTGGCGCGTAGGCTGGACCTTCAGAATATCGCAGCACCGATCCGGATTCGTCTCGTAGAGCTTATCCGGAATCTCCTCGTCGTTCCTGAAGATTCTCAACTCCGGGTAGGTGGCCGCCTCCTCTTGCATGAACTCCACCGTCTCCTTGGGTTTGAACCTGGTAGTCACAATAAAACCCCGGATGTCAGGGCACACCCGCTTGGCCAGGTGCCACACCGCAACCGAATCCTTGCCCAAACTATTGGCAACCACCAGTCCCTCGCCGAACTCCTCGTACGCCTCGCGAATCAACACCAGCGAACGGTCGACCTTCTCTGCGAAATTCAGGCCGTCCACAAGGGATTTTATGTCCTGTGAGCTGCGTAACAACATGTTGGGTTACTCCTTTCGTCATCAGATCTGATACTCAGGCGGCTTGGCTTGCCCCAGCTTGATGCGCCCCCACGCGCGCTCATGCACATAGTAGGCACCAAGCTTCAGCGCCGCGTCAAGCCCGGCGATCTTCGCCGCTATGGCCAGTTCTCCCGTTGCAACATACGCAACAAAACCCGTCACCACAATCCCGCCCGTCCGCCATGTCAAGGCCTTGGCTATGCTGCGAAAATGAGAATCCATCACCGGAAAAAGCCCTTCCTGCTATCTCGATCGACTTACTCGACATTATTTCCAAAAAAACCGCCATCCGAATTTCCCCCATCCCTAAATAGAATAACACGGCTTATACTCCTCCCCGGCCGTATCATAGCTCAGCAGATCGTCGAAAGTCGTAGTATCATACACCTCCGACATCGCCCTCTGAGCCCTATGCCACATCGGCAAAAACACACACCCCCCATACAGCGGACACTTACAATTCTGTTGCTGCAACACACAATCTACAGGGCCCAACGGCCCCTGAATGAAACGCATCACCTCGCCCACAGTAAGCTCCCCCGGCCGCCGCACAAGCAAATACCCGCCATCCCGGCCCCTCTGCGAAGCAACAAACCCCCCCTGCTTCATCTGAATCAGGATCATCTCCAGAAAACGTGACGGAATCGCCTGTACGTCAGCGATTTCTGCAATCTTCACCGGCCCCTGCCCGGCGCGTTTCGCCAGTTCAAAAACAGCCCTGAGAGCATACTGGCACTTCTGAGTAACATGCATAACAATCTCTCAATCCATTTAACTCAACTAACTCTATCGACATTATACCCTATGTACGCTTACTTGTCAAGTAGTTTTTTGGAATTTTCTTCACCGACGACAAAAAACACCCCCGCGCCGCCCCGCCCCAAACACACACCAACCCCACAAAACCCACGCCACCGCTCGAAAACCACCCAAATCCGGCCAGGCGTCCGGCCCGGCGGCCACCGTGCTCATCTGAAGCGCACAAACGTGGCGCGCACATAGCATGAAAGCGCCATCCGTCACGCACAAAGTGGCGCCCAAGTAGCATGCAAGCGTCATCCGTCACGCACAAAGTGGCGCCCAAGTAGCATGCAAGCGC
>JABMSA010000215.1 GCA_013202185.1 Planctomycetota bacterium | reverse complement strand
GCAGTGGTCGGCAGCGCGAAGCCGACGGACAGGACGATGATAGCGAGCTTCTTCATCGTGGGTTTCTCCTCACGGACTCTTGCGGGTGACGACTGACTCCGCCTTCCGCACAGGCGTCGGGCCGCCCATGATTTTCTCATCGCGCCGCATTCGGTTCAACACTCCGCCAGCCAAATCGTGCAAAGAAATACGCGCCTTGTGTCCTGGTCCAGCGGATCTTTCGTGAACACTTGTCGCCCTATTTGGCCGGCATTCCGAGCCAATGGAGCATCCGTGCGAAGCGTCGCCGTGAACAGACTGGCTGCCCCGTTGGCTTACCCAGCGTGAACAGACGCGTTCCTCACGCCTGAGCCCACACCCGCAGCGTATGTCGAACGAGCCCGTTTGAGATTACGCAACACGCTTGAGCATCACGACGGGCAGGTGGCGTCGGTTCTTGTGGAAGCTGACCGTCGTGTCGAACCTTTGGCCAGGCTTGCCTCCAACAATCGCCCACGGTTGGGCACAAGGCGATCCGCGTGGCCAACCTGGGCGGGGTTCGATTCTCGGCTTGCGATAGGCAGGGAAACGCCTTTCGTAGACTTCATTCGGGGTCTTGCCGCCGAGCGTCACGTGCGGTCGATGCGCATTGTACCACTGAACGATGGCGACCAACTCCCATCGGAAGGACTCCCGACGAAACGGGATCAGCGGTAGCTGGTGGAGCACCTGTTTCAGTGTCAAGATGAATCGTTCTACAACGGCGATGCTGCCGTGCTTGCCCACAGCGCCGTATCGAGGCGGCCGGATGCCCTTTCGCTTTACCCACCGCCGGAACGCATCGCAGTCGAAGACGCGGTCGCGATCACACACGATGTATTTGGGGGTCGCCCCCACGCGACGGAGCGTCTGTCCCAGACGGGTGCACACGGCGCGACAGTCGGGTCGAGTCGCGAACACGCCGACACTCATGACGCGACGCGAGAAATGATCGACCGCCACAAGCACCCACCAGCAGAAGGGCCACCGCTGCGGCAGGGCCAAGGGAAGCCATGCGCACCACATCCCCATCCCTGTGGGGACCAGTGCCAGATCGATATGCCAAACGTGATTGGGCCTTTTCGCGGTGACCACGCGCCGAGTGGACTCGGTTTGCTCCGTCGTTTGGGGTGGCGGGACAGGCGTCTCCTTGAGAATCCGCCCCACGGTTGTCGTGCCCAGATGCAAACCAGCACGCGCCAGCGTTTGGGCCAACATCCTCTTACCCATCGTAGGGCACAGCGTCTTGAGCCGCTGGACAACATAGCGGACGAAGTCGGGGAAACGGTTCACCGATTGGCAAAGTTGCACCAAGGCGTCGGGCCCTTCTTCCTCGAGGCGCCTGTTCCAGGATGAGATCGTGGGGGCGGTCACGTGAAACACCCCCGCCGTCTGTTCGAGCGACCAACCGCGCGCGGCGCGCAGCTGGAGTATCGCCATCCGCTCGACAGGTGGATAGTGCGGTCGCCGGTGCGGATCGATTCGCGCCATGCGCGCGTCCTTGATCCGCATCTCTTCCCGCAGCAAGGCGATTTCCTGGTTTGCCCGATCGAGTTCGGCTTTCAGCCGGACACGGCTGTTGGTGCTATCCGCAGCCCAACTGCGCGTGTAGACGGTGGCATACTGGGCCAGGGAGATGACCTGCAGTACGGCCGACCGAAGGTGCTGCTTCCAGCCTCTGGGAAGCGGGATCTTGGGCGTTTCCTGGTTTGTGGTCATGATAGCTCCGCCTGGTTGCAGAGGCTATCATAACATGCGGTGTCGCGGCGGGTTACGTTGCCGCCCACGGGGTGCACAAAATCGGTGGACCAGGGCACAGGATGTGGATCTGTCGGTTAGTGAATGGGGGCGTGTCATATCCTCGCTGTGCGGGGCAAAGCAGCAATCCCATATTCGCAAGCAACTGATGACGATTGCTCGAAAGATCGCCAATCGCCTGTCCGATGTGCTGGGCATTGACGCCCCGCCGTCACCCAACCCTCGCTGACATGATTTCGATGCGGTCCTTGCCTCCCGATGGAAAGATCCTCGCCCCAACGATTT
>JABMSA010000214.1 GCA_013202185.1 Planctomycetota bacterium | reverse complement strand
CAATTAGAGCGGTCCGACTTTGAGAGGCGTGGGAACGCCTTGTTATGGCGTTGAACCAGGCTTCCACCCGATTGATCCACAACGCCTTTCTGCATTGTACGCGACTACAATAATAACAGATTTCTGCAAGATGTGCAAACGATAATGGCGGCGCTCGTTGCTTGTCTTTCCGATGCCGATGGCTGCCTGCAAACCGTTGGAGCCGTCATGCACGATAAGCTCGGTGGCTGCACCCTCCAGCCCTCGCGAAAAATCGGTCGAATGAACATGCCCCTATTGTAACTAGAAAAAACGCGAAAACAAGGGGGCAGGTTTTCACTACATGACATGGGCTTTCTCGGCTCGATACTCGACACCACAACCGATGTCAAAGGACTTATGTTGTTTTCCATTGCAAATCGTTACAAGAAATCTTCTGCAGGACGGCTAACTGCGGAAGTTGGGCTAACCACGTCGGTGAAGCAGCCCTTGATTTTGCCATCGGTTCCGATATACTTAAAATGACGTGTCTTGCTTTGGGCGACGCAGGAGCGCCACAAGGAACAAGGAATGCCGATGCGTAGCGAAGGCTCAGGAACAGGGCCGAAGCAGCGAGAGATCGCTCTCGAAAAGCGGGTGAAGACCGCTTATCGCGACCTCAAGAAGGCGAATGCCGAGTTGCGCAACAGGATCGACCAACTGTCGGCTTTCCATCGCATCAGCCTTGCGATGCGCTACTCCAGCACAAATCCGCAGCAGCTCTGGAAGATGATGCTCGAGGAGGCGCTCGAGCTGTTGCGAGGCGACAGCGGAGCCATCTACCTGGTCGAAAACGGCGTCCTGAGGGTGCAGACCGCACGCGGGCTGTCCGCCGATGCAGTGAGCGACCTCGAGGTGCCCATCGGGGACGGCGTGGTGGGCCACGTGGCCCAGAGCGGCGAGGCGCTGCTCGCGCCCGACGTGAGCAAGGAGCCGCGTTACAAGGTCCTCGTCGAAGGCATGCAGTCGGAAGTGGCCGCCCCGATGATCGGCGGCGAATCGATAATCGGCGTGATCAACGTCGAGAGCAGGAAGGTGGGCGCATTCAAGCCGTCGGACAAGGAGCTTCTGATGACCCTCGCGGCCCACGCGGCCAGAGTGTGGGAAAACGCGATGCTCTACCAGATGGCGCAGCAGCGAAATCAGGAACTGCTCGAATCTTACGAGAAGCTGCGCAAGGCCCAGCGCGAATTGATACGAAAGGAGCGGCTGGCCGCGCTCGGCGAGATGGCTGCGATTGTCGCACACGAGATACGAAACCCCATGACGGCGATACGCGGCTTCGCACAGAGAATCGGCAGGCGCCTACACGACCCTGCCGCGGCCGGGAAGTACCTCGATATCATCATCTCCGAGGTCGACAGGCTCGACGAGGTGATACGCTCGGTGCTCTACTTCGGCAAGAAGCCGGCCATGCGCAAGCAATCGGCGCGGATCGACAGCATTATCCGTGAAGCGCTCCTGATACTCGACGACAACATAAAGAGAAAGTCGTTGAAGGTGCAAAGGAGCATCGACGAAGGGCTGCCGGCCGTGATGCTCGACGAAGACCAGATGAAACAAGTGATAATCAATCTCTTGCACAACGCCGTGGATGCAACCCCGCGCGGCGGGCTGATGGCAATCGAGGCCACAAGGCAAGACTCCGGGCTGCTGATACGCGTAACAGACAGCGGCACCGGCGTTGCACCTGAGATAAGCGAGAAGGTTTTTGAGCCGTTTTTCACCACCAAGCCCAGGGGTACCGGCCTTGGCCTCACAATGGTGCAAAGAATCGTGGAAGAACACAACGGCACGATCGGTTTTACCAATCTGCCGGGTAAGGGCGCGGCCTTCATCGTGCACCTTCCGCTGCCCGGCAGCCGCCCGGCAAGCGCGGCCCAACGCGCATCACAGTGCAACGGCGATGGCGAGTCTCGGACGGAGTGGAAAGACGCAGGGACGGCAACTTAGTGCTCTGGTCCCTAAATACGGTAACGTATTCTCATGTCTCGATTCTGCAGGGCGCTCGGCGATGGCATTGTAGAGACGGGCCGGTGGCCCGT
>JABMSA010000213.1 GCA_013202185.1 Planctomycetota bacterium | reverse complement strand
TATCGCGACAGCTACATAATCAACTGGTGCCCCCGCTGCCGCACGGCGCTCTCAGACGAAGAGTCCGAGCACCGCGAAATCGAGGGGTCGCTCTCATACATCAAGTATCCGATAGTCGGCGACAAACTGGCCCTGAAGGTGGCTACCACCCGGCCCGAGACAATGCTGGGCGACACCGCCGTTGCCGTGCACCCTGAGGACCCCCGCTACAAGGACGTCATCGGCAAGATGGTGATGCTGCCGCTGATGAACCGCGAGATACCCATCATCGCCGACGAGGCGGTCGATCCGAAGTTTGGAACGGGAGCCGTCAAGGTAACGCCGTCGCACGATCCCAACGACGCCGAGATAGGCGGCAGGCACGATCTGCAGTTCATCACCGTGATCGGCGAAGACGGCAAGATGACCCAAGCCGCCGGCAAATACGCGGGGCTCGACCGCTTCGACTGCCGCAAGCAGGTGATCAAGGACCTCGAGGAGCTGGGGCTGTTCGTCGACCGAAAGCCGCACGTCCACTCTGTGGGACACTGCTACCGTTGCGACACCATCGTCGAGCCATACCTGTCGCGGCAGTGGTTCGTAGCGATGGAAAAGCTCGCCGAGCCTGCAATCAAGGCCGCACGCGAAGGCAAGATCACCTTCTATCCGGAGCGGTGGACAAAGGTCTACTTCTCGTGGCTGGAGAACGTCCGCGACTGGTGCATCTCGCGCCAGATCTGGTGGGGCCATCGCATCCCGGCTTACTACTGCCTCGATTGCGACGAGACCATAGTCGCCGTTGAAACGCCCGAAAAATGCAAATGCGGATCAACCAACCTCGAGCAGGACGAAGACGTTCTGGACACGTGGTTCTCCTCGTGGTTGTGGCCGTTCTCCACGCTCGGCTGGCCCGAGAAAACCAAGGCCCTCGACTACTTCTACCCGACCAACGTGCTCGTGACCGCGCCCGACATCATTTTCTTCTGGGTCGCCAGGATGATCATGGCCGGCCTCGAATTCATGGGCGACATACCCTTCAGCGACGTCTACCTCCACGGGGTTGTCCGCGACGAAAGCGGCCGCAAGATGAGCAAGTCGCTCGGCAACTCGCCCGACCCCATCGAGGTGATGGACAAATACGGAGCCGACGCTCTCCGGTTCAGCATCATCCTCATCACCTCGCAGGGGCAAGACGCCTTCTACTCCGAAGAGAAGGTGCAGATCGGCCGCAACTTCGCCAACAAGGTGTGGAACGCTTCGCGCCTGGTGCTGATGAGCCTGGCCGACGCGCCCGACTGCAACACCGCAGTCGCCCCCGCCGAAGACCGGCTCGACATCGAGGACCGATGGATCCTCAGCCGGCTCAACGCGGCGATCGAAAGCGTAACGAGCAACCTCGAGAAGTTCCTGTTCAACGACGCCGCTCGGGCCGTTTACGAATTCATCTGGCACGAGCTTTGCGATTGGTATCTCGAGATCATCAAGCCGCGCCTCTACTCGAAAGAAACGGCCGTCCCCGAGGCCGAAAGCCGCCGGGCCGCCCAGGCCGTAGTGGTACACGTGCTCGACGCCGGCCTCAGGCTGCTGCATCCGTTCGCACCATACATAACCGAAGAAGTGTGGCAGCATCTCGGCAGCCTCTGCCCCGAGCGCGGCCTGCCGCAGCCTGCCACGGCCGCCGAAAGTGTGATGATCGCACAGTGGCCCCAAGTTCACGATGCATATGCCCGGCCACAGCTCGAAGAGCAAATGGCAACGCTGCAGGACATCATCCGCGCCGTGCGAAACATTCGCGCCAAGATGAACGTGCCCGAGCGAAAGCCCTTGCCGGCAACTGTTTCCGTGGCCGATGACAACGCACGGGAAACCGTGGCCGACAACCGCGAACTCCTCATGCGGCTGGCGTACATCGAGTCGCTCGATGCCGGCACAGACCTGCCCAAGCCGGAATCCTCAGCCGCCGAAGTTGTCGGCACCATACAGCTCTTCGTACCGCTCGCCGGGCTCATCGACCTCGACGTCGAGCGAGAAAAAACTCAAAAGCAGATCGACGACGCGGAGAAGCAGCTCAAGGGCGTGAAAGCGCGCCTGGCCAACAGCGCATTTGTCGAGAAGGCGCCCGCGCACGTCGTCGACCGCGACCGCGACCGCGAAGAGCAGCTCACCCAGCGGATCGCCAAGCTTACACAGCACCTGAGCGAGATCAAGTGAAGCGCCTGCACGCCTGGAGCAGCCACAATCTCGGGAGGCCCTTGATCTTCAGCCCCATTTATGGGGCTTCACGTCTGGTGTCTGCGCCATTTGGCGGAGACGACAGACGCCTAGCCCCGTTCTTTAGGGGGCGTGCGTCCCGATTCCGGAGGGCGCTCGGC
>JABMSA010000212.1 GCA_013202185.1 Planctomycetota bacterium | reverse complement strand
TTGGCCACGCCGATGGCCAGGGCAGCCCCCAGCATCAACATCGGCTTTGCTATCGGATCTTCGTGCGGCACCAGATTCACCAGCCGCAGCAAGAAGTTGTTTTCACCCAGATGCATGTAAAGGTTGCCGGCCCACGCACCGGTGACCGCCCCGAAGATTATCGAGCCGATGCCGCCGTAGAGGAACAGCCTGAAGAACCTCTTCTGCGGCCCGAATGTGCGGTACTTGTATGCCATCACGAATGAAAACACAACCAGCCCCAGGCCATAGATCACATCGCCAAAACAGAAGCTGAAGAACAGCAGGTAAGAAAAGAGCAGCCACGGCGTAGGGTCGAAACTGAAATAATCCGGCAGGCCGAACATCGCCACGAGTATCTGCGCCGGCCGCGAAAACCACCCCAGCGTCAGCGATACGGGCACGTCGTCGTCTTTGGTGGGATCCTCCTGCAGGAAAGACACCTGCGGGAATTCGCTGTCGAGCATGGCCTGTACCTTCTTCAGGTCCTTCACGCGCACCCAGCCGCTGAGCACCGATACCCTCTCAGTGTTGAAGACGCTGTTTTGTGCTTCGATCTTCGCCTTTTCGCTTTCCCAGTAGCCGGCGGCGATCTCCGCGCGGCGCTGGTCTTTGGCGAGGTCGAGCACGCGCTCGCGAAAGCCCTCCTGGCGCTGCTTTCGGTCGAAGACGTCTTCCTCCAGTTCGTGGATGCGGTCTTCAAACGTGCCGGGGAGTTTCGGAAGCGAGATTTCGGAGAAGCCGTGCTTGCGCAGCAGCTCGCGGGCGTCGTCGGCGCTTTCCTTGAGGAATGCCACCACGACCTTCACTTCCTTCTTGCCGCTTGTGGTCACTTCCCACGCCAGCATCTCGCCGCACTCGGGATCGCCGATGAACTGCTCCCAGTTCTGCCCGCGAAATCCGCCATAGGCCACGGCGGCTCTCTCGAGGCCCAGCACCTGCCCGGCAGTGAAAGGAAGATCGGCGAATCCCTGCAGCGATTCCTTTTCGGCTTCGCTTTGCTCTACCTGGCTCTGGAGGCTCTTGTACTCATCATAAGTATATGCGCACTCGTCGTAGAGCGACTCGAAATCGAATTCGGAGATAACGTGCATCAGCTCGTCGGACGTTATCTGAAGCGGCATCGGCGCGAAGCCTTCGATGAAGCTCTTCTTCTGATCCACAAACAGGCCGAACGTCGACATGATTATGTCGAGCTTCTTCAGGTTGCTGTCGGCCTTGTCCGCCGAAACGGTTCCTTTTCCGGATGTGGCGTCTTCCGGCATTGCCAGCGTCTGGGATGCGTCTTGAATATGAATGGCTGAAAGCGAGTGAAGCCCGTTGAGGAGCCTGTGCGCTTCCTTGCGCGGAACGAGGAAGGTGGCTTTCTTGACCCTGTCAATCGCCATGTTACGAGCCGGTGATCCTCTCTACGACTTTCTCGATCAACGCTGTGGCCCCAGCGACGTCCAAGCCCTTTATGGTTTCGAGCGATTCCTGTGACTTCGCGCGCAGTTGATCTTCCTCTGCTTTGCGTTCGTCTTCGATTCGCGAGGCCGTTGCCGCCGACTGCTCGTTGAATTTGGCATCCAGCTCTGCCTCGAGCTGCTCGATGCGTTTGTCGGCGTCTTTGTCGAGTTGTGTCGCGTCGTCGTGCGCCCCCTGCACGATCTGATCGGCCTCCTGTTCGATAGTCTGGATTTGACCAATGAGATTATCCGGCATCGTCATCCCCAGTCTGGGCCATCATTGCGGAGCTGTGGAAACGTACATGAAGTTACGGCTATATTATTGCCGAGCGCAGGAATAAATCAAGAAGAAAACGAACATGATCTCCGGAATCGGATAATACCAACTGCGGAGGACACGGAGAGCACGGAGAAGAAAGACACAAGAAAACCCTTTCTCTTTGCTCTTTCCGTGTCTTCCGTGGTTAGATTTCTTTTTCCGGCTCTGAAGTCCTGTCTTACTCCGAAACAACGGAATCTCTTTGGACAACACGCCATACCGGGTATAATCAAAACGCCTGCAAGACCCGCGCGGAATCAACGGGCGACGGCAAGAGAGCGCCCTCTGCCAAAGAGCCGGGCGTGGCGCCGTCCGTAGTTGTGCTACCGATGCAATGCAAGTTTCAGCCAGGCACGGAGAAGTCGATGAGCAAGAACGAGTTGATGTCACGCCGCGAGCGCCTCGAGGCCGTCTTCGCGGGCGAACAGCCGGACCGCACGCCGATCCTCGGCGGCTGGATCGCCTGCCCCGAGCACATCTGTACGCTGGCGGATGCAACGAAGGAAGAATACTGGGCCGACCCGGAGTCGGTGTCCATTCGGGCGTACAGGCAGCTCGGCTCCGACGGGCTCATTGGCATCTTCGTGCCGGCGAGCCCGGAGGACTTCCGCTGTGTCAACGCCGATTCGTACGCACACGCCGTCTCCCAGAAATCGCTGGAAGAAACCGTGGCCCAGATCGACGAGATGCCCGACGCGAAGACGATTGAAGGCGAGTTCGACTTCGACACCGAGTACGACACTTTCAAGCAGGAATTGATTCGGATGCAGGACCTCTGCGGCGAAATCGTCTGGATGCCCGCGCAATGGGGGGCTGCCGCCGCTGCCAGTTGGTATGGCCAGCTCGGCTACGAAAATTTCTTCTGCATCGTCGGGATGTACCCGGACAGGGCGAAGAAGCTGATGGACGTGGGCGGAGCGTGGGGCCTGCGCCGGACACGGCTGGTGGCGCGGGCGGTCGAGGAGGGAATCTATCCGCACGCGATGCTGTTTGGCGAGGACATCTGCACGCAGCGCGGCCCGATGATATCGCCCGCCTTCCTCGAGGAGCACTACGCTCCGAATCTTCGCCGCGGGCTGCGGCCGATGCTGGACGTCGGCTGCAAGCCGGTGTGGCACAGCGACGGCGACGTCCGGCCAATCGTGGACATGCTGATCGATTGCGGCGTGCAGGGCTTCCAGGGATTCCAGCCCGAGTGCGGCATGACAATCGAGTACGTTAAGGACAAGCGAACACGCGACGGCGACCCGCTGCTCATATTCGGCCCGCTCGCGGTAACAACCGAGCTGCCGGCATGCACGCCCGACGAAATCCGCGCCAAGGTACGCCACGCCATCGAAGTGTGCCGCGGCAAGGCAAACCTGGTGATGTTCACCGGCAACACAATCAACCCCGACGTGCCCCTCGACAACATCCTCGCCATGCACGAAGCCGTAGGGGCACGGTAAAGTAAGGCGCGCCATGCCTTGACACGCCACGGCGCTATCGATATAATGAGAACGCAAACGGGGCGGAGTTTGTTTACGGCTGAACATACCGGGAAGAAACGCGATGAAAAAGAATTGTCTGCTCTGTGCAAGCATTATCGTCTTGACGGCGGGGTTCGCAGGCGCCGACGTGGTCGACGACATCAACGATGCAATCAGGAACTGCTCCGCCGAGGGATATGAAACACGCGCCCAGGCGCTCCAGACCATAACGGATATCGGAAAAGCGGCCACGGCGCAACTCCTCAAGACGCTCGACGCCGACACGGCGACCGTCCGCACGTACGTTTGCAAGGCCCTGGGCAACATCGGCGATCGCAACGCGCGGCCCGGCCTGGAAAAGGCGCTCAAGAACGATGCCAGCCCGGCCGTGCGCGCGGCCGCAGCCGAAGCGATGGGTGCATTCAAGGCCGACGCCCTCGATGCGCTCCGCCTGGCCGCCGCCGAAGACGACGACGAATACGTGAGGCTCAGCGCCACCATCTCAATCGCATCCGTCCGCACCAAGCCCGCCATCGATCTGCTCATCTGGCTGCTCAAGAGCCCCGGCGGCGAGGTCAAGCAACTCGCGGCCGATTGTCTCCGCGACATCACCCTGCAAGACTTCGGAACCGACTACGAGAACTGGCGCAAGTGGTGGCTCGACAACCGCGACACCTTCCAGATCACCATGCAAACCTACCCCTACCATCCGGTCGAGGACGAGGAATAGGCGACGGAAAACCGCCCTGAGAGCGGCCTTTTCCTGCAATACCTTTCTGCAAACGCCGACCCCGAAAACTTCTTCCTTCAATACGCCCTTTTCTCCTTGAAACCCGCCTATATTCCGGTTAAGATAGGTACATACGCATTATATTGTGCGTGACCACCTCTACTGAATACGGAAATATGGCAAGAAAAAAGACAATACCAGCAAAAGCAACGGCCGCAACGCTCGCAACAAAGCAGCGGGAAATTTCGATCGCCGAGTTCTTTACCAAGAACCGGCACCTGCTGGGCTTCGACAGCCCCCGCAAGGCACTGCTCACGACGATCAAGGA
>JABMSA010000211.1 GCA_013202185.1 Planctomycetota bacterium | reverse complement strand
GCCCGTACTCGCTGCCGAACTTTGCCTCCTGCCGGGCAAGCCGGCAGGGGGGCCTGGAGCTGCGCACCCTCGCCTCGAGCCAATTCGCCGTCCGGCAGCCGCAACCATTTCGAGGACGAGGACGAGGACGACGACGATTCTGATCTCGCCCCAAATCCCATCCACAAAATCCGCAGGCGCACGCCTTGCCCCCTCGGTTCTCTTCATGCTTGCATATGGGGCATTCTTGTGGTATAATTTCTAATTGTATGAACAGCATCGCATAGATGTCCGAGAATATCCTCGACAGTATTTTATGCCGGTTCGGAGGCTGAGTGAGATGGTTGAAACTTTGAGCAAGACGGCCCAGGAGCTTTACACGCAGGGGCGCGACCTGGAAGCACAGGGCCTCTACGAAGAAGCAACGGAATGCTACGAAGGGGCGCTCGAGGAGGATCCCACGCACGTGCAGGCGATCTTCAGAATGGGCTTCCTGCACACGCAGCGCGGCGACCTGAATAAGGCGGTGGGTTTTTACACCAGCCTTACCGAGGGTACGGAGGTATACGCGGAGGCCCTCATGAACCTTGGCCTCCTCTACGACGAGCTTCAGCAGCCTGAGCGCGCGGCCGAGTACTTCAAGAGAACGCTCCGACATGATCCTAATCACCATCGAGCTGTGTTGTACCTTCGGGATGCCACGGCCGCAATAGAGCAGACCTACGACGACAGCCAGGATAAGGAGCTGAGCCGCAAGCTCGAGATCCTCAGAACGCCCGTGACCGACTTCGAGCTTTCGGTGCGCAGCCGCAACTGCCTGTCGAAAATGAACATCCGCACACTGGGCGACCTCGTGCACAAGTCCGAGCAGGAACAGCTCAGCTACAAGAATTTCGGCGAGACATCGCTCGCGGAGATCAAGGATCTGCTCTCGATCAAGGGCCTCAAGCTTGGCCAGCAGCTCGAAGAGCCGCTGCCGCCTGAGTTTGGCGAGGCACTCGAAGAAGAGGAAGTCGAGGAAGAAAAGGTACGCCCCGAAGACCTTCCAGTTACCGAGCGTTCGATCGATGAGCTGGGGCTTTCGGTGAGGAGCCAGCGCTGCATGGAACGCCTGGGCATCGAGACCATCGGCGAGCTGATGCAGCACACCTCCGAAGACCTCCTCAGCAGCAAGAACTTCGGCAAGGCCTCGCTCACGGAAGTCAAGGGGAAGCTGACACATTACGGTCTCACCCTCAAAGAGTCTCGGTGAGCCGCGAGGCGTCAACCCGGCAGACTGACCGGCCGGGCTCCGGCGCATATTCACCGCCCAAGGCCCGATCTCGATCCAGCCGGCTGTCAAGCGCGGCGGCGTCTGCGCACCGAATTACCGCAACTGATTGCTGGTACCGGTATGAAACTCCTCCTGCACATCTGCTGTGCACCCTGTATAGCGGCGCCTTTCCGCGAGTTGAAGCAGCGGGGCGCCGACGTCACGGGGTTCTTTTATAATCCGAATATCCATCCGCTGCTCGAGTTTCGCAAGAGATTTCGGGCGGTGGAAGTTTTTCAAGAGCGCGAGAAGTTTCCCGTAGTCTATCATCGCGAGTACGGCCTGCATGAATTCCTCCGGCGGATCGGCCCCGACACCGACGACCGCTGCGGCATCTGCTGCGAGATGCGCATAGCCGCCACCGCCCGGACCGCCCGCCACAACGGCTTCGACGCATTCACCACCTCGCTCATATTCAGCCGGCACCAGCGGCACGACGAAATCAAGGCCATCGCACACGAAGCGGCCGAGCGCGAAGGCGTGGAATTCTACTACCTCGACCTCCGCCACCTCGCAGACGAAAGCCAGGCGATAGCAAAGAAGAGATCGCTCTACCGCCAGCAATACTGCGGCTGCATCTTCAGCGAGTACGATCGCTACAAGCAAAAGGCGGAGCACGCGTGAAAAGGGCCGCCCACATCCTCATCGCCGTTGCGGTAGGCGCAATCTTCGCGGCATCGGTGCAGTCGTGCATCGATCGTCGAAAAGACTTCGCGCAATATCCGATGAATGTGGACGGCGATGTACGCGTGCTGCTCGCCGACGGCAAACGGTTCACCGTCTCGGTAGCCGGCCCTTATCAAATACTCTCCGGCGGCAACGTGCTCTTCCGCGATGAGCGCCCGATGCCGAAAGTAAACGTTGGGCCGGCACCCAACGGCATAGCTCTGGGCACGAAAGCGCTGGCGTACCCGCGACTCGAGATAGTGCCGCGGGTCGACGGCTCGCTGCTGGTGAGCGGCAAGGCCTACCGAGGGCGCCTGCTCCTCATCAGGCGCAAGAAGGGCCTGGACGACAAGGGCCTGGCGGCGGTAAACGTGCTGCCGCTCGACGACTACCTCGCCGGCGTCATATCGGGCGAAATGCCGGCGCACTGGCCGATGCCCGCACTCAGGGCGCAAGCTGTTGCCGCACGAACATACGCGCTCTACCGACAACGCAAGAGGACCAAATGGAATTATGACGTCACCGCGGGCACCGGAGACCAGGTATACAAGGGCGTGGCCGGCGAGACGGCATCCGCCCGGAGGGCCGTCGACCAGACCCGCGGCGTTGTTTTGCTTTACAACTGGAAGTTTCTTCCGGCGTACTATCACTCGGTTTGCGGCGGCCACACGGCCGCACGAAAAAACGTGTTCGACGAGGCCGACATCACCCCGCTTGCCGGAGTGCGCTGCGGGTACTGCAACCCGAAACGCCACGGGATGAGAAGCTCGAAGTTCTACCGATGGCAGTTTAGGGTGTCGCAGTCGAAGCTCCTGGGGGCCCTCGCCGCGAAAGGGCACAAGCTGAAAAAGATCAAGGCGATCAGGCCCGCCAAACCCGGCCCCGGCGGGCACATGGCCAGGCTGACCATTCTGCCTGCGGTCGGCAAGCCCTTTGAGCTGAGCATACACGAGCTGCGCTCGATGATCGGATACGGCAAGATCATCAGCAACTCGTTCGAGTGCAGCACGCGCGGCGGAGCGCTCGCGTTTGCCGGCAAAGGATTCGGGCACGGCGTGGGAATGTGCCAGTGGGGCGCCAAGGGGATGGCCGACTCGGGATACGGCTTCGACCAGATACTGCAGTAT
>JABMSA010000210.1 GCA_013202185.1 Planctomycetota bacterium | reverse complement strand
CACAAGTTACATCTTCACCCAGTGCCTGGCACCAGCTAGGGATGCAAGTTGTTGGTACGCACGGAGTTGCGAAGCTGCTTGTGATTTGCGTTGGCAAGTACGCTCCCAAATGGCCCTTTCAAGGCGTTTTGGGCATAGGCGTGGCGGCGCACCCTCTTAATGAGCCATCGAAGGAGTAGGGTGATCGTGAGGGTGACAAGATGTCAAGCCTCGGGGCTGTCGCTAATCAGGCCTGTTGGCGTGGCTTCCTGAACTACCTCGTGAACTTTGTCGTGAACTGTCTGCTCTGTGTGCCACGGGTGGCGATGTAGTTCGCGACAAAGTTCACGAAGTAGTTTTGCATAATGAAGCCTGAAGCAACACGAAGAGCACGTACGGTCTCCAAAAGCATTTGTGGGTAATGCTCAGGACCTGTCCCGGTGGAAGCGTGACTGGTAGCTACAACGCCGCTGCAACCATCACCCCCGGCCGTCGAAATCCGCCTCGACCCTTCGCTTGCCAGGGCGCTTGATTCTCATCCGTCGTTTTTGTACAATATGTATTCATCAGGTTGTCCTTTCGGCACTCTCTAACCTCCTTTGTGACAAGGAATTATAGGAGAAGATGCTCTGATTCCCCAGAGGGGTTGCAAGAAATGGGGGTCAGAATGAAATGATATGGATCTTGTATCCCGTGTGAAGTCGTCAATACCGGAGTCGATCAAATCGCCGCTGAGAAAAACGATTCGCCGTGTCAGGCTACGAAACTACGATGTTCCTGAACACTTGGCCAAAAAACACAGGAAAGTGGATGACGCGGGGATTGCTGCGGTACGCAAGTCAATACAATCCAATTATCATGTCGGATGGCGTGCCCGGGAGCGCTATTCGAGGAAGGCATATAGGGAGGATCTCGACGCCCATCTCTTGGATCGGTTGGAGAGTGACAGAAAGCTGGTAGTTCCATGGCTCGACACGCTGAAGCCATTGAGCGGTCTGAGAATCCTTGAGATCGGTTGTGGCACAGGCTCTTCAACCGTCGCCCTGGCGGAGCAAGGCGCCGTGGTCGTTGGAATCGATGTGGATCAGGGCGCAATGCGCGTGGCTCAGGATCGATGCAAAGTATACGGAGTCGATGCTGATTTTCGCCTCATGAATGCGGCTGAGATTGATGACACATTTGACAACAATAGCTTTGATTTCATCCTTTTCTTTGCTTGCCTTGAGCATATGACCTTGACTGAGCGCTTGACTTCGCTTTCGAGAACCTGGGACATGCTCCCTCCAGGTGGGATGCTCGGCGTAGTGGAGTCTCCCAATCGGTTGTGGTTCTACGATGATCACACGTCTCGATTGCCCTTCTTCAACTGGCTTCCTAATGATCTGGCATTCATGTACTCACGTTTTAGCCCCAGGGAGAACTTCCATGAACTCTACCATGAGTGGACATCTGTTGCCGAAAAGGATTTCCTTAGAAGAGGGCGCGGCTTGAGTTACCACGAGTTTGACCTGGCGATTGGGCCGGTCCAGGATTTCACCATTGCGGGATCCTTGTCCGCTTTCTTCCTGCAACACGGGATTCTGAAGCCCTCCGCTACAGAAGTAGCGTATACTGAACTCCTTCAGCAGCAGTGCCCCAAGGTCCACCCTTCTTTTTTCCAGAAACAACTGGATTTGGTGATTGAGAAACGGGACTGACCCGCATTTCTCACAGCTTTTCGCATTGCGCGTGGAAACGCCATCTGACGGTGCGTTTGCGCGTTATGCGCAGTTACGGTCTGCTCGGCTTTGCCGACGACCCGTCGCCGGCGGGTCCAACCGTCTTTTGTTCGATAGCGGAAGTCTTTGAAAACGCGCGTTGCCTGGCCGGTCTGTTCGAAGCCGGCTTTCGCCTGGGCCGGTTCTTCTTGGATGGCGGCCGTCAGCCGGGCGTTCTTCGCCAGACCAAGCACGTAGTAGATGCTGTTGTCTTCACACCAGGCCCTCGTTTGGTCGCGGGCGAAACCCGAGTCGCCTCGCAGTATGATCGTCACGTTCGGCCGGCGGGCACGAATCTGCTTTACGAGAGGTTCAAGGATCTCAATGGTCCCCGCGGCAGGGGGGCGACAGAATTCCGATCCGGCCGTCCATGCGCGCAGGCGCCGCATGACCCGGAGGGCGGGCAATTCGCTCAAGGTCTCGCTCAGCGCCGCCCCTACGCGCGCCCATGCACTTTTTTCTTTTACGGCGCGCCGGCCTGCATCGTAACGCCGGAGTCTGTCCGGCGATGACTTGATTCGGATCATCCCCATTTAGTCGTCATCGAACAGTCGCCTCGGCCATGCGTCGTCTATCCATCTGGCAAAGCGCGCCCGTCCCGGTCATAGGCCCTGGTACCTGACATGAGATTTCAGCGGTACACAAGGCGCATCTAACTCCTTGCATAGCCGGTAGTTGCAACGCGTAAAAGTGCCAGGCACCGAAAAAGGGCGGAAAAAGGCGCCGAAAAAGGCGGTATCTTTGATCGCGCCGGGCGCAGGGTTATCCCAGGTTCTTGAGCGCGGCGAGGAGCTCGGCGGCGGTCCTCTGGAGGATGGGGTGGCGGATGTCGGGCGCAAGCTCGCAGAGGGGCTCGAGGACGAACTCGCGCTGGTGCATCAGCGGATGCGGAATGGCGAGCGCGGGCTCGTCGATCTTGAGGTCGCCGAGGAGTATGATGTCGAGGTCGATCGTTCGGGGCCCCCAGCGTTCGTTGCACTCTCGGCCGAGGGTTTTTTCGATTTCCTGGAGCTTGTCGAGGAACGCCCGGGGCGGGAGGTCGGTTTCGATCTCGGCTACGGCGTTGAGGTAGTCGGGCTGCGGCGGGCCGCCGACGGGCGCGGTGCTGCGGAATGCGGATGTCCTGCGCACTGTGACGCCGGGCAGCTCGCCGATCATCTCGATGGCGCTGTTGAGGTTGCTTTCGCGGTCTCCGATGTTGGAGCCGAGAGCTATGTATCCGGTTGTGGCGGGGATGGTGAAAATCCTCAGAAATTGAGCTTCTGGATGCGCGCGACGGCTTCCTTGATGCGGTCTTCGTTTACGGTTAGTGCGGCGCGTGCATAGCCTTCGCCCGGTCCGCCGAAGCCGTTGCCGGGCGTCATCACGATGTCGGCCTGCTCGAGCAGCTTCGTGCAAAATTCCTCCGAGGTGTGGCCCTGGGGCACGGGTATCCACACGTAGAATGTTGCGCCGGGCCGGTTCACTTTCCAGCCGAGCTGCACCAGGCCGTCGACGAGTGTGTCGCGGCGGCGGCGGTATATGTCGACCTGGTTTCGCACGAAGTCGCTCTCGTCGTGCAGGGCTGCGATGGCGGCGTCCTGGATGGCTCCGAATATGCCGGAGTCGAGGTTGGACTTGAGTTTTGCGAGCGCGGCCACGGCGGCTTTGTTTCCGACGGCGAAGCCGATGCGCCAGCCGGTCATGTTGTATGTTTTCGAGAGGGAGTGCATCTCGATGGTTACGTCTTTGGCGCCGGGCGCCTCGAGGGCGCTGTGGGTCTTTTCTTCGTAGTACATTTCGGAGTATGCGAGGTCGGAGCAGATCAGCACGTCGTATTTTTTCGCGAAGGCGGCGAGCCGTTCGTAGAAGTCGACGCCGGCCACGGCGGCGGTGGGGTTGTTGGGGTAGTTGACGTATATGATGCCGGCGGCCCGTGCCGCCTGCGGGTCGATCGCGTCGAGGTCGGGCAGGAAATTGTTTTCGGCGGCGAGGTCCATGTACACGGGCACGCCGCCGGCGAAGATGGTGCCCGAGCGGTAGGGAGGATAGCACGGCTCGGGGACGAGTGCGACGTCGCCGGGGTTCAGCACCGCGAGCGGCAAGTGGGCTATGCCTTCTTTCGAGCCGATCAGCGGCAGTATTTCTTCTTCGGGATCGAGCGACACTCCGAATCGCTTTTGGTACCAGCCGGCTATGGCCCGTCGCAGCTCGGGCGAGCCTTCATCGAGGGCGTACTGATGGTTGGCGGGCTTGTGTGCGCCTTCGTTGAGGGCTTGTATGATGAATTCGGGCGTGGGCATGTCGGGGTCGCCTACGCCAAGGTTGATGACATCGCGCCCGGCCCGGATGGCGGCCTTTTTCTTCTTGTCGATTTCCGCAAAGAGATAAGGCGGGAGTTTCTCGAGCCTTATTGCCTTGTCGATGGCCATGCGTGGTATTTCCGTTGATGTCGGTTGATGGTTTCGCGTGTCGGCGCCGGAACCATCAGGTTGCGCTTGCAGGGGGCTATTTGCCGGCTGCGTTGTCGCCGGCTACTTCGATGCTCGCCTCGCCCCTGGTGGCGGGCGGCGTGATTCGGAGCACTTTCAGCGGAGCCGGCAATGCTCCGATGCGGAGAAGGTCGTAGAGCCTTTTGGCTTTCTTTGCATAAATGATGTTCCTGATCTGTACGATTCCGTTCGATATTTCGTCATGTATCACGGGTGCGGAGAACACTTCGCCCTCGATGCACAGGGCCAGGCGCTCGCCTTTGTGCTTGCTGGTGAGCCGGGCGAATTGTTTGGTTTGGTCGTCGTCGAATTCGATTGTTATCACGCACCGCCGAAACCATCCTTCCCTGGCAAAGTGGACGGCCTTGACGTCGGAAAACACCATCTCGGGCCGTTCGTGCAGCAGGACGCCTTCGTTGGCTTTCCTGGTTTCGGCCCAGGTGCCGGGCCTTACGCGCTCGTGCAGTATTGTGAACTTGCTGAAGCCTTCCGGCACGGTGCCGCTTTTTTCGAATGCCTCGTGGACGGCGGCGGCGGCGGCGAGGTAGAGGCGTGTTTGGTCATGCCTGAGGAGGACTTCGCTGAAGTCGGAGAAGTCTTTGTGGCCACGCAGGCGAACGGTGAATCCTTCGGCGCAGCGCTCGACTTTTCCGGAGCGCACGTCAAACAGGTCGCCGAAGGCCTTGATGCGTTGCTCGAGTATCTCCTGCGTGCGGGCGACGTCGGTTTCGCGGGGGGTGCGACCGTCGAACGTCATGACGATGACGGTTTCGCGCAGCACAAACAGCGATGCCGCCCCCATCACTGCCATGAGGAGCGTTACCACGCCGACTGAGAGATAGAAGAACTGCCTTGCTTTCATCGGGAAGTATTGGACCTCAGGGGCTTGCGCGCAGGGCTTTTTCGGCGGCGGCTGAGATGTCGGGATCGTCTTCGTCTACAAGCGGCGCGAGTGTGCGCTTGGCGTTTGGCCCGCCGATTCCGCCCAGGGCGCGCATGCACGATAGCCGGATTATCTTGTTTGTTTCATTCAGCTCGCGCAGCCTTTCGTGCTTGAGTCTGTCTTTGGTCTTGGCCGCGAGGGCGGGGTCGACCTTGTCGCGTCGAACGCTGCGCAGCAGTGGAACTATGGCCGGCTCGCCTACGGTAACGAGCGCCTTTACCATGTCGTCGCGCACGTACTTGTTTCGGCTGCCTGCGATCTCGACCATGTCGACCATCATCACCTTGTCGTCGATTTTCTGCCAAAGGGCGAAGATAAGGGTAAAGACGGAGGCCTTCGCGCGTTTTTCCTTGTCTTCGTAGACTTCGTATACGATGAATCTCGATTTGGCGTCGCGCAGGTTGGTGACGAACTTGACTACGGTGTCTGCGAGGCGTGCTTGCGAGTCTTCATATCGGCGGAAGGCTTCGTCGGCCGCGGCGAGGAGTTGCTTCTTCTCGTCGTCGGAGAATTCGACATCGTCGTCGTCGAGCCACTTCTTCAGCTTGTCGGCGGGCAGGTCGTTGCTGCGGGTGGCATCGTTGCAGAGCTTCGTCAGTGCCGATGTTTCGCCGCCGGTGCACTCGGAGGTGCTCTTGCCGGCCAGCTTCTCGAGGCCGGCGATGGCTGTGGCGAGGTACTCCAGGGCTTCATTGCCTTGCGGGAGCTGCGTGCAGTACTCGAGTACCTGTGCAATGAGTTGTCTCTCCTCGGGATAAAGCTCGAGTGCTTCCCCGGCTATCCATCGATCGATCCTGCCGGAGACGTTTTCGAATTTCAACTGGAAAATCTTTGCTGCGTCTTCCGAGACCTCCTCGCCGGCGGCGATTTTGCCTAATGCGGCTGCGGCGACGGGTGCCCGGGGGAATGGGACGCGTGCGTCTTGCTCGTATTTGGCTACCATTTGGCCGGCGAGCAGTGCAAAGCCTGCCTGGGCAGGATCAAGCTTGCCGCCGATGCCGTCGAGGTAGTTGATTATCCTTGCTTCGGCAAGGCTGATGAGCTTGCGCACGGCGGATTTTTCTTCCTCGGTGAGGGGCGGATGGAAGCGGCCACCTGCTTTCTGGAGTGCTCGGCCGGTGCGGAAGTCGATGTTGGACTCGGGCTTCTGCTGCATTTCCTGCAAGACGAAAAGCAGGCCCACCCTCTCGCGGCCGAGGAGTGATTGCTCCTGCTGTTGCCAGCCTTCGCTTTCGGCGCGTATGGCGCTGAGCTCGGCGAGGGTGTGGTGCTGCTCTATCATTCTGGCGCAAATGTATATGAACGCGCCCACTACCCACACGAGCATCATAGCGTATATTACCCTCATGATGTTCTTCGTCGTTCGTGCGTCCAACTTGCACATTCTCCGTTTCAGAATGGCATCTGCGACACAGCCTTTGATATGAGGCTGATGGCGATGGATACCATGCCTATGAGCCCGAATCCGCACCCGTATCCGGCGGCGAGGATCGGCGTGTATTTTCGCCAGTTGGCCGGGCCGAATTTCTTGGCAAAATAGTACCTGCCGATCAGTGCGGCGGCCAGCGTGGGGATGGCGTTTGTGGGGTCGCCGCCGGTGCTGCCGATGACGCCGTAAACCAGGAGCGTTGGCAGGCGAAAGATCGACAGAAGAATAAAGATGCTAACGGTGAAGATCAGCCCTATGCCGATAATCACCGGCTTTATGGCGTTTAGGAAGAATTCGTTGCCGGTGGTGGTTGCGGTGCGCCAGAAACATTCCCAGAACGCGTTTTGCGGCCAGAATCGCATCGCGTATGGATAGGCCCCCGAGGGGATCTCGCCCATTTTCCAGATCAGCGACCAGAAAAGCAGGCTGCTGGTGATGCCTATGGGTATCATGAAGAGCTGAGCCTTGAAGAGGCTTGTGAATTTTGTTCCCGTCAGCTCGACCTGGCGGAAGCTCTGTGCGCCGCCGCCTGCGTTGCCCAGCGGAATCGGCGCCCACCAGATGTCTATGCCCCTGTATCCGCTGAGCACGAAGGTGGCCTGCCGCAGGTACGGAAAATCCACGCCGCGGCCGGTGAGGCCGATCATTCGCGCCGAGATGTATGAGATGAGGGGCGTGTAGCCGAAGCCGAAGGCCAGGAGTATCCAGACCGGGAACTTGGGCACGAGCAGATGACATATTATGATGGTGCCCGACGTGGAGACAAAGTAGAAGAGGAGTGCAAGCGGCACCGGTATGTCGCCCCGGCCCTTGGGTGTTTGGCGTATCCTTCCTCCTGTTTCGGACTTTGAAGCCTTCAGTGCGCCTCTCACGGCGGTAACTATGCCGATTATCGCAACTCCGACGCCGGTGCCGATGCCCCAACTCATCCAGAAGTCGACGCCGTTGGCGATGCCCGTTTCGATAACGCCGCTGTCGCGCGTCCACGTGGTGAGCACACCAAACTTGTACATGAGCGGGTTGATGATGAGCCTTCCGAGGGTGCCGCCGATGGCGCCGCCCACAACCACCCAGAAGGGCATGACGAAACCGATGAAAATGAACGCGAGGCTCGTTGAGAGCGCCAGTGGCACGGCGGGCAGAATGTCTTGGATGTTCTTGGTGAAGTCGATGAATGGAATGGGTATGAGGTTGATTGGCGTGCCGAATATCACGCCTGTGAGCGTTGGCACCGCCACGTATATGGCGCCGAACGCGATGCCGACCGTGGAGCCGATTGTAAAGACCCGCCACCGCCAGGTTTCCTTGTCGGACTCGGCCAGCGCGGTAACGCCTTGTGCGGCGATGTGTGCGAATGGAAACGGCAGTCGCTCGACGTCGGACGTGATGCGGAAGAGGGCATAGCCAAGCGAGTAGAAATTGAGCCGGCCCCATATGATCCAGATGCCCATCATCAGGAGCTGGGGCCACCAGTCGGGATGCAGCAGCGAGCGCGTGGTAAATGCCTCCGAGCCCGGCGGCGGAGCCACCCAGATCGGCACGCGGTGCGCAATGCCAAACT
>JABMSA010000209.1 GCA_013202185.1 Planctomycetota bacterium | reverse complement strand
GGACCGTGCTGCGGTTGAAACTGGCGAGTGACTGACGTCGTTCCACAGGACACATTCATTAGCGAAGGATTCGGAAAACCAGGGACGGTTACGAATGGCATTAAGATAAGGGCTCCGGTCTGCGTAGCTGTACGGTGCAATGGCCTTGCGCCGCCTCGCCGGAGCCTGGGTCATAATGCCAGGAGCCGAAACTGGCGAGTGACTGACACGGTTCTCAAAGGAAACGTTCAACGGCGAATGATTCGGAAAACCAGGGACGGTTACCTATTTTACATACAGCGACCGATAACCTTGCTTGGGCAAGGGACCGTGCTGCTGTTTACCATCCTGCTCGAGATCAAAAAATAGGTAACCGTCCCTGGTTTTCTCAAGCCGGCGGTCGAGGAGGCATCCACCAATCGCGGCCGCAAGCACACCCCGCGCTGGGGATCATGGTTCGACGACGGGGATTTCGTTTTCATAAGGAAATGAGGCGCACGCCGGATTTTTCGTGGCGGCTCGCGACGCCGATGGTGTTTGCTTCGCGCTTCTGCATGGCCCACTCCATGCAGATCAGTTGGCGGCAAGCCCTTTCCACAGGTCCAGCAGCTTTCTGGCATTACGGTCACAGGTGAACCGCCTGGCACGCTGCAGTCCCCTTTCGACCAGTTCACGGCGCAGTTGGGCGTCTGCATCCAGTTCGGCCATCTTGTTGCGGATGTCGTCGAGGTTTTCGGGATCGACGAGCAGGCCGGCATCTCCGATGACTTCGGGCATGGATGAGACGTTTGATGTTATCACGGGCGTGCCGCATGCCATTGCTTCGACCAGTGGAAGGGCAAACCCTTCGCACAGGCTTGGGAAGATGAACATTCGAGCGCCCGAGTAGATTGCGGGCAGGTCTTCGGCGGGCACGTATTGCGTTAGCACAATGTCGTCGGGGTGGTTCCGGCGCCCGAGTATCTGGTCTTTTTCCTCCCAATATTCGTGGCTGCCCACCAGCACCAGCTTGCTTTCGAGCTTCCTTTCTTTTCTGAGCGCGTCGTATGCCTCTATCACGCGGCGCACGTTCTTTCGCTTCGAAAAGGAGGCAACGCACAGGCAGTAGGGAAATGAAATGCCGTACTTCTGCCGCACTCGTTCTATCTCGGCGGGGCCGGCCGGCTCGAAGCCCGTAGAAATGCCGAGGTGGTTCACAACGATCCGCTCGGGCGGTATTGCCAGCAGCCGCCTGAGGTCGTGCGCGGTGCTTTGGGAGCTGGCGATTATGCGGTCGGCGTGCCGGGCGATATGGCCGTAGCGCCACTGCTTCTTCTCGCGAAATCTCTTCGTGGCGAGGTCGTCGCGCATCAGTGAAAAGACATCGTGCACAGTTACTGTAGTGGTAACGCTTGTGTTGTTGGGCAGGCGCGAGTCGCCGCCATGAAAAATGTCGACCTTGCGCGGAAAGATCAGCGGCTCGTGGAATATCCTGGTGCGAAAATTCGAGGCGGCGGGGCAGTAGAAGTGCCGCCGTTGTTTCAGCCGCGACAATCGATAACAGACCAGGTACTCGTTTTCGCGATCGATCCTCGAGAGGGCGTCGAGCAGGTCCGTCAGATAAATGGCGACCCCGGAGCGTCGGGGCCTGGCAGCCGAGGTGGCATCTATGGCTATTCTCATATGCCGGAATTCCTTTTCACTGCGGGGCAAATCAAAGAACGGCCTCGCGTGCACGCGGCGATCGGCACGGGTGCCGGGGGCCCTAATCGAAGATATGGCGATCCTCGGGATGCTTCAGCTTCATGAGGTGTCGGTACTCTTGCCGGCCGCTCCCTGTTTTCATGTCATCTCTTTGGTGGGCATTTCCTTCGCGGCATCCTTGCCTTCTTGCGCGTACTGGTTTGTCCGATCCACAACTGCCGGAATGCAGGGCGAGGGCGCTCCTCGTTGTGTTTGGCCATTACAGGCCGGGGCTACGTTCGCCAGGTCTCGAGTCCTTGCTGGGTGAAATCAAAATCGATTACCGCCGCGCCGGCATTTTCGAGGGCCCTGCGCACCAGGTGCTCACGACCGGGTGCGGCGCAAAACAGGAGGCATCCGCCGCCGCCTGCTCCGCATGCTTTGCCGCCGATCGCGCCGGCATCCGATGCGATCTCGAAGAGCTTCTCTATCTGCTTGTTGGTCACGGACGAATGAAGCCGCTTCTGGTTCTCCCAGTTCTCGGAGAGCAATTCTGCGAAGCGGCCCACATCGCCGGCCATCAACGCTCCTTTCATCTCGTGCGCGATCTGCTTCAACCGGTCAATGGAGTCACAGGTCGCTCTTTGGCCGGCTTCGAAGGCTCGGACCACGTGCGCGTGTATGTCGCCCGACAACCGCGACTTGCCCGTGTAGCACAGCACCAGATTCTTCTGGAGTTCGAGGCGTACGTCCGATGAGATCGGCAGGTTGGCGAATCGAACTTCCTCGCCGAAGAACTCCATGAAACTGAAGCCCCCCAGTGCGCTGGCGTAGTGGTCTTGCTTGCCTCCGCGGATCTTCAGCTCGGTTCTTTCAATGTCGCTGGCCAGCTCAGCCACTTCGTGGGGCAGCATGTGCTTTGCGCTGATTTGCGCCAGCGCCGCCAGGGTCGCCACGCCCATAGTTGCCGAAGTGCCCAAGCCGCTGCCTGCGGGCGCGTTCGAGCGAGTGGTGATGTCGAAGCCACTGGGGAGTTCCATGCGCCGCACGGCAGCCTTTATCAGGTCGATCTGTCCGTCGTACTCCAGTTTCTTGATATCCTCCGCTTCGATGAAGATGTCGAAGTCGGCGGAGTAGATCGTCAGATTGCCGTTCCTGCGAATGCCGGGGCTGGCAGCGGGCAGGGCCTCCTCTTGCCTGCTGACCGTCGCGTAAGAGTACATGCTGATGGTGGCATTTACAACTGCGCCGGGAGTTGTCCGCGCAAACAGCGCCACATCTGTCCAGCCGCCGGCAAAGTCGATCCGCACAGGTGCACGGGCACGAACGTTCAGCATACTACTTCCTTCTCTGTGAGTCTTACATGACAGTACGTACCTGGAGAAGGGTACATACTAAGAGGGACTGAAAAAAGAAATCCGTTATTTGGCTCCTTTCACAAGGGGCCTCGGTC
>JABMSA010000208.1 GCA_013202185.1 Planctomycetota bacterium | reverse complement strand
TCGAGAGCCAGATCAAGGAATACGTCAACGTAGCCCGGCGCTACAGCAAGGTGCTGTCGCTGATCATGATCGACATCGATCACTTCAAGCGTGTCAACGACGTCTATGGTCATCTCGTTGGCGACGTAACCCTCAACGAACTGTCGGCGGCGCTCAAGGCCAACGTGCGTGATTGCGACACGGTGTACCGTTACGGGGGCGAGGAGTTCAGCGTGATCCTGCCCGAGACCTCCGCCGGGCAATCGCAGATAATTGCCGAGCGCCTCAGGAAGACGATCGAGAAGACGGCATTCTCCGCCGGCAAGAACTCCATCCGCGTCACCATCAGCCAGGGAGTGGCCGAGCTGGATCCTTCCGCCCGCTCGTATGAAGACATTGTCTCCCGTGCCGACCAGGCGCTCTTCGCCGCCAAGGACGCCGGCCGCAACAGCACCTACGTATGGTTCGACGCTCCCCGGCCGGTGGGGCAGTTGTAGTACTTGTTTGCGTAAGTTCGAATAATATTGTTTCGGCTCCATTTGAGCCTGTTGGCTCGAGGGTAATTCTCTGTCATGGGCGGCGGCCGGAGGGATTCCTTTTATGCAGCTTTGTAGTGCAAAAGCATCGCTCCACTGGAGTAAATCCAGTGGTGGGCAAGAGCAGGGCCGCTGGAAGCGAAGTCAGCCCGCTGGAAGCGAAGTCGGCTTCATGATTACGCGTGCCTTTGCAAGGAAGCAGCAGGCGGGCCGTCGCAGCTTCAAGATTTGCTCTTGGCCATCTCTTCCGCCTGCCGCGTCAGCTCGTTGAGCAAATCCTGCAACTCCAGCCGCTTAGTCTCCATTTCGTGGTCGGTCAGCTTATTTGGTATGTATATCCGCTCGCCCACCACGAGCACGGCGCGCGAGAAAGGCTTGGGGATGTAAAACTGATCCCACGATTTCAGGCGCCAGGCTTTCTCGGGCACACACGCGCCCAGAACCAGCGGCGCGCCCGATTTCCTTGCCAGAAACAGCGCCCCGGGCTTGAACTGCTGCCGCGGCCCTCGCGGGCCGTCGGGCGTAACGGCTATGTCGATGCCCTGCGAGAGCTTCTCGAGGGCCTCGCCCAGAAGGCGCACACCCCCGCGGGTGGACGACCCGCGCACGGCTCCGAAGCCGAGCCGGTCAGTTACGCGCACGATGTATTCACCGTCGCGATGTCTGCTGACGAGGACGTGGATGTTTCTGTTGCGATAAAGATATACAAGCGCCAGGAGTTGCGCGTGCCAGAAGCAACAAATGGCGCCCTTGCCGGCCGAGTGCGGCAGATGACTCTCGCCCACTGTGCGCACGCGGAGCGTGAAGATCAAGACGCGAACGAGCAGCGAGCCCAGAAAGCCCACTATCCGGAATTTCATTTTCTGAAGTAGTTTCACGGACATGAAACGCTGGTCCCGGCCGGCTAGTCTTCTTCGCTTTCCGCCGACTGGTGAACGGTTATGCGGAGGCTTTTTATGCGCCGTTCGTCGGCGTCCAGGATGGTAAACTCAATTCCGTTTCTGGCGAACGTCTCGCCGGGGGCAGGAATCTTGCCCATCTGAGAAAAGAGGAATCCGCCTATCGTGTCGTAGTCGTCGTCCTCGGGAAGCTGGATGTCGAGCGCCTCGTTTACATCCTCGATGTGGATTTTCGCGTCCACCTCGATGGTATGAGAGTCGATGGGCCGCAGCGGCATTTCCACAACTCGGTCGTATTCATCCTGAATCTCGCCGACTATCTCCTCGACGATGTCTTCGACGGTCACCAGCCCCGACGTGCCGCCGTATTCATCGAGGATGATCGCCATGTGCATGCGCTGTTCCTGCATCTCGTGGAGGAGTTCGAGTACCTGCTTGGTCTCGGGCACGTATAGCGGTTTGCGCAGCACCTCCCTCAGCGAGATTTCGCCCTCCTCGTCCTTGCCCCAGAGCTTGAGGAGGTCCTTGACGTAAAGCAAGCCCACTATGTTGTCGCGATTCTTCTCAAATACGGGCAGCCGCGAGAAACCCTTTTCCAAGGCAAGCTCGAGCGCCGCCGGAAAGCCGCCGGAAATTTCGATGCACACCATATCGGTTCGCGGCGTCATGATCTGCGCCACGTCGGTTTCCATGAAATCGAAGATGCTTTCAAACATCTCCTTTTCGTCTTCCAGTATTTCGCCTTCCATCTCGCTTTCGGAAACGGCCGAGAGTATCTGCTCTTCGAGCTCGCCGTTTTCACTGCTCAACGGAGGAGCGCCAAACACACGGCCCACGAGTTCGTTGATCGCCTCCAGGAACATGAGCGGATACCTGAGAACGGCGGCGATGAAAGACATTATTCTCAGTGTCAGGATCATCGCGGCCTCGGGGCATCTTTGCGCCCATGCTCTGGGCGTCATATCTCCTACGACAAGCACGCCCGCAATCGACCAGGCAAGTGCTTTGAGCATACGCACCGCCGGTGACCCGCCGCCTTGCGTATCCTGCTGCATCAACAACACGGTAACGAACACAACAAACAGAATATTGAAAAGGTTATTCAGGCTGAAAGCGGCCAGCAGAAGCTTGTCTTTGTTTGCCAGCCGGCGGCTTGCGCGTTCCATTTTCTTTTCGCTCTTGAGCTGCTGCTCGAGCCGCGCCCTGGAAAAGAAGAGGAGGGCGCCTTCTGCTATCGAAAAGAAGATCGACGCTATCAGGCAGAGCACTGCCGCCGAAAGTAACGCAGAATCCAATTGCGATTCTCCTGTATTTGCCTGCCTGGGAAGGCAGGATGACGAGCGAAGACGCTCGTCGAGTTCAAGCGCCCAAGGATGGATGACGAGCGAAGACGCTCGTCGAGTTCAAGCGCCCAAGGATGGTTGTCTTGGCACGTGTTCCACGGAGCCATCGTCCCATTGTCCCATCGTCCTACTGTCCCATTGTCCCATTGTCTCACTTGCCGGCGTCTTTCAGGAATGCTGTGAGGATTGCCCGGGCCCGCTTGTTCATTTTCCTGCGCGCTGCCGGGTCCTGATCGGTGTGACCCAGAATATGCAGCAAGCCGTGGACCGTATAGTAGTAAAGTTCTTCTGTCGGATCAATCCCCCTTGCCTTGGCTTCGTCGTCGGCTACGTCGGTGCATACTACGACTTCGCCGAGGTAGTCTTGATCTTCGTGCAGATCGTCTTGAAGTGGAAACGCGATGACGTCGGTAGTGCCGTTACTCTTGAGGTAGCGTTCGTTGAGCTCGATTATCTTGCTGCGTCCGACGAACACAATGCTCACGTGGCCGTCGGCTTTTTCCATGGTGATCGTTTTGAGGGCCAGTGCGGCGATTTCCTTCTTGTTCAATCGCATGCGGCGCTGCCTGTTTGCAATTTCAACGCCCATTGTGCTCCTCTTCAGCGGTTTCGCGATCTTCGGGTTCGGGGTATTTGATACGGCCGTGAAGAACGCTTGTAAGCGACCGTACGAGGCTCTGCTCGACCCTGTGGACTTCGGCGAGGGTCAGCTCGCATTCGTCGAGCTGGCCGGCCATCAGTTTGCGGTTGATTATCTCGTGTACCTGGCGAGCGATGCGCGACGGTGTGGGGTCGGGCAGCGAGCGCGACGCCGACTCGACCGAGTCGGCCAGCAGCAACACGCCCGCCTCCCTCGTTTGCGGGTTCGGGCCGGGATGGCGGAAGAGGCTCTGGTCCACCTTCTTCTTGCCGTCGCTGCTTTCGATGGCCCGTCGATAAAAGTATTCGACGAGCGACGACCCGTGATGTTGCCGGATCATATCGATTATCGCGTTGGGGAGTTTTTGTTCGCGGGCGAGTTCTGCGCCGTCTTTGGTGTGAGCCGTGATGATCAGGGTGCTCATCGTGGGCGATAGGTCGCCGTGCATGCTTCCCTGCATTCCCTCGTTCTCGACAAAGTATTCGGGCTTGACAACCTTGCCGATATCGTGGAAATATGCGCCCACGCGCAGGAGCAGTGCGTTGGCGCCGATCGCTTCGCCCGCCGCCTCGGCGAGGTTCCCGAGGATGAGGCTGTGATGGTAGGTGCCGGGCGCCTCGAGGCTCAGCCGGCGGAGCAGCGGATGATTCTGATCAGAAAGCTCCAGCAGGCTGATGTCGGTGGTTACCATGAATATGCTCTCGATCATCGGCAGCGCGGCCGATACGAGCGCAGCCGATACGGCGCCGTTTATGAAGCCCAGCGAGCATACCCACGGGCTTACGGGCTGCCCTGCCTTGAGCTTGACCGCTGCAATCAGAGCCGCCTGCACGATTGACGATATCAGGCCGACTTTCAGGAGCTTGGAGCGTTTTCTTATGTTGCCGCACCCCAGGGCGGCTGCTGCGGCCCCGGCAAAAAGAACCGCCATCAGGTCGGTGGGGGCAACCTCCGACTGCGATCCGTCCGAGACCGTACGCAGGCATACGCCCACAAGCAGGCACAGCATGAAGCTTGCGCCGATGGCGGTGCGCTCGGAAAAACTTATGCCGAAAACGAACGCCACCAGCGTCATTGGAACCAGGAACAGCGGAATGCCGAAAACGGGGAACCACGCCGCGGCGGCCACCGGAAGCAGCGAAACAACACCAACCGCAATGACCGCGCGAGACGTCTTGACACTTCTCTCGAAGCTCACAAGGTAGAGGCTGTAGAGCGTGCAGATGGCGAGGATCAGGATTCCGTTGCTCACGCCGACCGACAGTGTCTTTGATGCTGCGTGGTAGTTGAGCGCCGCAACGCACGCGGCGAACAGGAATCCGAAGATGAGGCCGTTGACAAGCCGCCGCGCGTCGACGTGCAGCCACAGCGTGCGCGCCTCCTGCGGCGCGGGCCTCTCGGCCCCAAAACGCTTGGCCTTCTTCTTTCTTCTGCTGTTGTTCATGGTTCAGCCCGGCGCCGCGCAGGGCCGCTTTCATCGTCGGCCGCGTGCCTGGGCCTTCTGCTCCCGCGGGCCTGCGTGTCGCGCTCGTAGGCTTGAACTATCTCCTGCACAAGGCGATGCCGAACTATATCGACGCGCGTGAGGGCGACGAATCCGATTCCGGGTATGGCTTTGAAGAGCCTTTGCGCATCTAGCAGGCCCGAGATTTCTCCATCGGGCAGATCGATCTGCGTTGCGTCGCCGGTAACAACGGCCTTGGACCTCGCGCCCAGTCGCGTCAGAAACATCTTCATCTGCATCGTGGTGGTGTTTTGCGCTTCGTCGAGTATGATGAATGATTCGTTGAGAGTGCGGCCGCGCATGAAGGCAAGAGGAACCACCTCGATGACGTCTCGTTCGATGTATTTCTGCACCTGGCCGAATTCCATCATGTCGTTGAGGGCGTCGTAGAGCGGCCGGAGGTATGGATTGACCTTTTCCTGCATGGTGCCCGGCAGAAAGCCGAGCTTTTCTCCGGCTTCCACCGCGGGCCGCACGAGTACGATTTTTCTCAGCAGGCCTTCCCTCACCGCAGAAACCGCCATCGCCACCGCGAGGTACGTCTTGCCGGTTCCCGCCGGCCCAACGCAAAATACGAGGTCGTGGTCTCGTATGGCCCGGATGTAGTCCTGTTGGCCTTCCGACCGTGGCACGACCATTCTGTCGCGATAAAAAACGCGGATCCGATCGCGGCCGGCGCCCTCCGAGTCGCCGGTGACGGCATTGAGGATGTTTTGCACTTCGACTTCACGCACTTGCCCGTAGGTTTTCACTCTCGAGCGTATCTCGGCGATGGCGCGCGCCGCCCGGGGCACGGCTTCTTCCGGTCCTTCGATCATCACCTGCTCGCCTCGAGCGACAATGTTGACGCCTACCTGGCGCTTTATCATGCGCAGGTTGCGATCGTGGCTGCCCAGCACGGCGCGGGCTTCGTCCATATCCTCAAACTTCACAATTTCTTTCAAGTTGTAATCTCGCTCACCATGCCACCGTAATCAGGTAGCAGCCCACCGGAGCGCTCAGCAGGATCGAGTCGATCAGGTCGAGCGCGCCGCAGACCTTCGGCAGAATCACGGCAGAATCTTTTACGTTGCAGCTTCTTTTCATTACCGATTCGGTCAGGTCGCCAAACTGCGCCGCAATGTTTACCAGCAGGGCGAAAAGTATCTTCCATGACGGCGAGAAGGGCCCGGGCAACAACGACGACAAAGCAAACGCCGCCACAATGCTCAGCAGGATCCCGCCGGCCGAGCCCTCGAGCGTTTTCTTGGGGCTGATTTTCGGCGCCAGCTTGTGCCTGCCGACGAACTTGCCGGTGAGGTAGCCGCCGATATCGGCCGACTTGGCGACCGCCACGAAGTATATCACGAGCTTTGCACCGTTCTCCGGCAAGTGTATCTGAACCAGGTAACTGCTCAGCAGGCCGATGTACACTACTCCAAATATCGTAACGGCCACATCGGTCGGTGCGTTTTGCCTCGATTTCCGACAGACCACCCCCGCAAAGGCCACTATGGCCAGGGCCGCCAGGAGAGTGCCCACGTCATAATCGTATGGATGATACTTCATTATCCATGGCAAATTGAAAGCCAGGGCACCGGCGATCACGCCGGGCAGTGTGAAAGGCGCCGCGCCGATCTTTCGGGCCATGACAAAGAACTCGTGAACGGCCGCGGCAATCAACAACGTACCAACAACTAGCGCGGGCCAGGCTGCCTGCGTCAGCACATCAATGAGCATTGCCGCCGTGAACGCTGCGAGCAACGCCAAGCCCGTTAGAACTCTCACCGTCATCCTTGTCGTCCTTCAAGCCGCCGAATTTTCTCGCCCTGCGGCCGTATTCCTCGATTGCCATGCGCAACTGCTCCGCGCGGAAATCCGGCCAGCACACATCTGTAACGTAAAATTCCGAATACCACGCCTGCCACAAAAGGAAATTGCTGATTCGCATCTCGCCGGCCGTACGGATCATGAGATCAACATCAGGAAAAGGCTCACCGCGCGAATCGGTGTATAGGTGCCTGGCGAAAAGCTCCTGATCGACGGCCTCCGGCGAGAGCATGCCCTTGTGCACTTGCTCCGCGATCTTCCTCGCGGCGTCGGCGATCTCGGCCCGGCCGCCGTAATTGAGAGCCAGGCACAGTACCAGGCCGGTGTTGCCGCGGGTTGCCGCCGCCGTGCGCTCGAGCTGATCTTGCACGCCACCGGGGAGCCCGCCGATCCGACCGGTAACTTCAAACACGATGTTGTTCTTGAGCATGTGCTCTTCCTGCTCGACCAGGAATCGCCTCAGCATGCGCATCAGATATGCAATTTCCGTTTTCGGACGCGACCAGTTTTCGGTTGAGAATGCATAGAGAGTGAGCAGCTTCACGCCCAGTCGCGCGGCTTCCTCGACCACCGCTCGGGCCGATTCGGCCCCCTCGCGATGCCCGCGATTGCGCCGCAGGCCCCTCCGCCGCGCCCAGCGACCGTTGCCGTCCATTATGATGGCAATGTGCTCAGGTATGTCGCCCGGTTGAGACATCATCGCTTTCTGGTTCGCAGCCCGCCGGTTGCAAGCTCTGTTCGCTTGGGGCTTGTCGGTGTCTTGCCGACCGTGTAGCCGGCACGAGGACTAAACATGAATCACCTGGTCCCTCTCGCTGCCGACGGAGACTAGCCCTATCCGCGCCCCGACGAGCCGCTCCAGGTAATCGAGGTAGTCTTGAGCGGCCCTTGGAAGTTCCGATAACCGCCGGGCGGCCGATATGTCTTCGCACCATCCCGGCAGTTCTTCGTACACTGGTTTGCACGCCTCGAGCGCTCGGTAGTCGCCGGGTACCGTGTCGTACCTGGTCCCGTCATGCTCATAGGCAACGCACACCTTGACGGCTTTCTGGCCGGAGAGCACATCGAGCTTTGTGATTGCCAGGTTATCCACGCCGTTGACGGTGGCCGCGTATCGTGCGACTACGCCGTCGAGCCATCCGCACCTCCTGGGCCTTCCGGTGGTAGCGCCATACTCGGCCCCCTTCTCGCGAATTTCATCGCCGGCCGGGCCAAACACCTCCGTCGGAAACGGCCCCTCGCCCACTCGCGTTGCGTATGCCTTCAGCACGCCGGTGATCTCGCCAACCATCTTCGGCGGCACGCCCGAGCCGGTGCAGATGCCGCCTGCGGTGGTGTTCGACGACGTGAGATAAGGATACGTGCCGAAGTCGATATCGAGCATGCAGCCCTGGGCACCTTCAAACAGCACCCGCTTGCCGTTCTTGAGGGCGTCGTTGAGGAGCTGCACCGTGTCTTTCAGCAGCGGCTTCATTTTCCGGCCGAGCTTGCAGAGCTTCTCGTACATCGGCTCAAACTCGAGCGGCTCGCGGTCGTATATTCTCGTCAGGAGCTTGTTGACGTGCTCCAGGTTGCGCGCCAGCAGCACCCTGAGCGAATCAGGATCCACCAACTGCGCCGCACGGATGCCGCTCCGGCCGGCCTTGTCGCGATAGCACGGCCCGATGCCACGGAGCGTTGTGCCTACCTTGCCGCTGCCTAGCGAGTTTTCGGTCGCCGCATCGAGAACCTTGTGGTAAGGCATCACCATGTGCGCTCGGTCGCTGATCACAAGCTGCTTGTACACCTCGATGCCGCGGGCCTCGAGCCCCTCCACTTCCTCGATGAGCAGCTCGGGGTCCACCACCACCCCGTTGCCGATAACGCAGAGCTTTCCGGGCCTGAGCACGCCCGACGGCACCAGGTGAAAAACAAACTTCTCGTCGCCAACTATCACCGTGTGCCCGGCATTGCTGCCGCCCTGGTACCTGACCACGATGTCGGTCTTCTCGGCGAAAATATCCACGACCCTGGCCTTGGCTTCATCGCCCCAGACCATGCCGATCACACTGGTGCTTGGCATCTTATGTCCTCAAATCCGCATTCAATGTCTCGAACGTAAAAAAAGT
>JABMSA010000207.1 GCA_013202185.1 Planctomycetota bacterium | reverse complement strand
GTGGCAAATGGACTGGATAGCCCGGCACCTGGCCGAAGAGCTGGGCCTGGCCGGCCCCCGGATCAACATTTCGCTGTCGTGCGCGTCGGGCGTTGCCGCGATCGGGTACGCGGTCGACCTCATTCGCTCGGGACGCGCCCGCGCCGCCATCGCCTGCGGATACGACGAACTCTCCTTCTACGCATACAGCGGCCTGAGCGCGCTGCGGGCAATCACGCCGGAAATCATTCGCCCGTTCGATAAGAACCGCAAGGGCACCATCTTCTCCGAAGGAGCCGGAGCACTTGTGCTCGAGGCGATAGAACCGGCCTGCGAGCGCGGGGCCGATATCTATGCAACTGTGCTCGGCCACGCGATGAACAACGATGCTTATCACATGACCGCGCCCGACAAGAGCGGACGCGGCATCATAAGCGTGATGAAGAACGCACTCGCCGATGCAGGCGCCGATACCGACGAGGTCGACCACGTAAACGCACATGGCACGGGCACACCGTTCAACGACAAGACCGAAACCACGGCCGTAAAGGAGATCTTCGGCGAGCGAGCTTATCAGATTCCGATCACCTCGATGAAGTCGATGATGGGGCATTGCATGGGGGCCTCCGGTGCGCTCGAGACCATCGGTGCCGCCCTCACCGCCCGCGACGGCATCATCCCGCCAACGGTCAACCTCGAGACGCCCGATCCGGAATGCGATCTCGATTACGTGCCCGGCGAAGCGCGCCGGATGAGCGTCAGGACCGTTCTGTGCAACTCTTACGGTTTCGGCGGCACCAACGCGGCCCTCGTGCTGAGGAGGTGGCGGCAGTGAGCAATCAACCTGTGGCCATCACGGGCATCGGCGTCATCACGCCTGTCGGCATCGGCTTCGAGGAGTTATCTGAGGGCATCGGGAAGGGCCGTTCGGGCATCGCCGAGATCACCAACTTCGACGCCGAAGCATTGCCGATTCAATACGCCGGCGAGGCGCGGGCTTTCGACCTGGCCAACCACATCGGCTCGATCAAGACGTACCTCGACCGGACATCCGCCTTGGCTCTGGCCGCAGCGGCGATGGCGCTGGGCGACTCGCAGTGGATCGGCAACATGCCCGGCGCCGAAATCGGCCTGTGCCTGGGCACGGCCTGGGGCTGCGAGGACAGCATCGAGCTTTACACAAGGAAGCTCGTCGAAAGCCAACCGAAATTCGCGCCGCCGCTGGTGTTCACCAACGCCTACGCCAACGCGCCCAACAGCCTGGTGTCGATCGAGTTTGGCCTTCGCGGGCATAACGCGTGTTTCTCGGGCGGGGCCACGGCCGGGGCGGCCGCGCTGCAGAGCGCGCTCGATCTTATCCGCCGCGACAAATCGCAGCGCCTGCTCGCCGGGGCCGCCGATGCGCTCTCCGAAGTCGCCGTTCGAGCATGCATCGCCGAAGGGATCGTTACATCGGATCTATGCCGCCCGTTTGATTCGTCGGCCGACGGCCTCCTGCCCGCCGAAGGGGCGGCTTTGCTGGCGCTGGAATCGGCCGAGAGCGCACTGAACCGCAAAGCCGGGATTATGGGTTATCTTCTGGGGAGCGGATCGAGCGGCGGAGCAAGCTGCGCGGATGCCGTCTCGCGGGCCATTGCCCTCGCACTCGACGATGCCGGCTGTGGCGCCGACGCCGTCGATGCCGTTTTTGCGTCGGCATCGGGCCTGCCCGCAATCGACGCCGCCGAAGCCAAGGCAATCGCGGGGCTGCCGGCCCGGCCGCCGGTTGTTGCGCTCAAGTCTTTGATAGGCGATCCGATGGGCGCGTGGGCGCCGGTGGGCGTCGCGGCCGCGTTGTGTTGCATCGATGGGGGCGTCCTGCCTGCAACGGCGCGCCTGCGTGAGGCGGTCTCTGCCGAGATCAACATCCTCCGCGAGCCGCTCGAGGCAACGCCCGGCATATGCCTCATCCTCAACGTCGAGCCGTCGGGCTATGCGGCGGCGCTGATTGTGCGCGGGCCGGGCGAATAATCGCAGGCTTCACTCGAGGGGCTCTTCGATCACCCACTGTTCGCCCTCAACCATTGGTGTGTGGTATTGCTTTTCGATTCGGCCGGTTTTTTCGAGGTGATCCACGCACATGCGCACGCAGCCACGGGCACCGCAAATGCTGCGGTGGCGGAAGCGGTGATCGAGGAACCGGAAGTACGCGGGTGGATTGTCGGGGCTGGAGTCCTTATTGACAAACGGCGAGTAGCGCGGGTCCCACCCCTGGTGCACGGGCACGCACTTCCGGCAGTCGAGCGGGCCGTGGGTGAAGGTGCGGTCGCCGATTTTCACTTCGACTGATCGCTCAGTCGAGATGGCGCCGGCCGGGCTTCGTCTTCGCGGTCGGTCGTCTCGGCAGCCGTTTGGATTGGTGCCTGCGGTGCGGCTTGCCTGGCCGATCGCGGCTGGGTGCGCTCTGCCAGGCGTCGCTTGCGATAGTCTTCTTCGGTTGGTTCGGGCACGCTTTCCATGAGCTTGCCGACGATCTCCACCGCGCCCACCCCTTCGCTGTCGGCGTTGAAGTTGGTGTATATTCGATGCCGCAGCACTGGCAACGCCGACTCCTTCACGTCGGCGCACGAGACATTGCAGCGTCCGTCGATCACGGCGCGCGCTTTGGCGCCGAGTATCAGGTACTGGCAGGCTCGCGGCCCGGCGCCGCAGTGCACCCAGTCGTTGATGAACTCGAGGGGGTTCTCGGGGCTCGGCCGGGAAGCGCGCACGAGCGAGGTGGCGTACTTGACAACGTGGCTGGATACGGGCACGCGGCGAACGATCTCCTGGAGGCGCAGGATTTCGTCTGTGCCCATTATTTTGTGCACGGACATTTCAATGTCGCGCGTCGTTTGCTTGACGATCGCTTCCTCTTCCTTCTCTTCGGGGTAGTCGACCCAGATGTTGAACATGAACCGATCGAGCTGCGCCTCGGGCAGCGGATAGGTGCCCTCCTGCTCGAGAGGGTTCTGCGTGGCAAGGACAAAAAACGGCAAGGAAAGCTCGTAGGTGTTTCCGGAGGCGGTGACCCGGTACTCCTGCATCGCCTCCAGCAGCGCCGCTTGCGTCTTGGGAGGCGTGCGGTTGATCTCGTCGGCCAGGAGGATGTTGGTGAATACAGGCCCTTTAATCAGGTCGAACTTCCCGTCCTGTTGCCTCCAGACGTTCGTCCCGATGATGTCCGATGGAAGCTGGTCGGGAGTGAACTGGACACGTTTGTAGTCGCAGCCTATAACGCGGGCGCAGACCTTGACCAGAAGGGTCTTGCCGAGGCCTGGGTAGTCCTCGAATAGCACGTGGCCGTCGGCCAACGCCGCAGCCAGCACCTTCTCTAAAAGGACACTATCTCCGACGAACACGCTCCCAATGCGCTCCACGATGCTTTTGCACCTGGCGCTTGCCTGTGCCAGTTCTTCTGGCGTCATATCGCAGCTCCTTCATGCGTTAGTATCTCTTCCAGGGTCTCTTGGGGTAGCTCCAGTACCTGAATGATCTCCTGTAGCAGGGCGCGTCGGGCATCCTGGTTGCGCCGTATGATGCGCCGCCTCTGCCACGGTAATGCGAGGAAAGGAATTGGACGGTCCTGGTACTCCACGAGCCCACGTATTGAGCGAGCAACCTGGGACTGGCTCAGTCCCCTGGATGCGAGAACCGATACCGTTAGTACCATCAGCTCGTCCTTCACCCCCTCAGCGATGAACCAGCGCATCACTGTCTGCACGTTGGAGAGTTGGGAGTCCGCCCTGGCCCCGACTTCTTGCGTGTGCTTCCTCCACCCCGTGTACGCCAGCTCGCGTATCTGCTGGGTGTAGACCTGCGCACTCTCCTCGCGGACTATAGCCAGGAGACGCCACGCCACCACGGCGACGATGAACCACTCCAAGGCTTAGGCGTATTGGAAGGCATCGAACAGCATCGGGCGCATGAACGCAAAGTAGGCCCCTATCAGACC
>JABMSA010000206.1 GCA_013202185.1 Planctomycetota bacterium | reverse complement strand
TCTGAGACGCCCCACCGGGGCGTCTCTACAAGTACGTGACCGTATTTGCGAACAGGTGTACTTAGTTGGTCTTGAGCGTGCCGACGAGCTTCGATACGTCGTCGATCTCGTGCTCGATCAGGTATGCGCGCAGGCCGTCGATGATCTGCCTGCAAACCGAGGGGTTCCAGAAGAGCGCCGTGCCCACCGAAAATGCCGACGCGCCGGCGATGATGAATTCGATGGCGTCGTTCGCGCCGGCGATGCCGCCCATCCCGATTACGGGCACGTTCTTTTCGCGGGCGATCTGATACACCTGGTGCACCATCAGGATGGCCACGGGCTTGACCGCGGGGCCGGATAGCCCGCCGAAGTTGTTGCCGAGCACCGGCCGCCGGGTGGCCGTGTCGATCACCATCCCTCGCAGTGTGTTGATGAGCGACAGGATGTCGGCGCCGGCGTCGATACAGGCGGCGGCGATGGGCGCGATGTCGGTGACGTTGGGCGTGAGCTTGGCGATGAGCGGCCCGCCCCACGCCTCGCGCACTGCTGCTACAACGTCGGCCGCCGCCGTGGGGTCGGCTCCGAACGCGGCCCCGCCGCGGCGCACGTTGGGGCACGAGATATTCACCTCGATCGCATCCAGTTCCGGAGCCCGGGCAAACCGGCGTGCCACCTCGCGATACTCCTCCACCGTGCCGCCGGCGATGTTTGCGATCAGCCTTGTGTCGAAAGCGCGCAGCCGTGGGAGGACGTCGCGGACGACCGCGTCGGCCCCCGGGTTCTGCAGGCCGATCGAATTGAGCATGCCCGAGGCCGTCTCGGCTACGCGCGGCGTTGCGTTGCCTTCGCGCGGCTCGAGCGTGGTGCCCTTGAGCGCAATTGCGCCGATGTCTTCGTTCTTGAATCCGCCGACGTTTATGAATTCCTCGCCATAGGCAAACGTGCCCGACGCGACGATGAGCGGGTTGTGCATTTCGAGCCCGGCGAGGTCCACGGCGAGTTTCGGTTCGCTCATTCCCTTGCCTCCCAGCCTACGTCGTTTGCGTCGAACACCGGCCCGTCGACGCATACGCGCTTGTATTTGTATTCTCCGGTTTCCTGCCTGATCTTGCACACGCACGCCATGCAGGCCCCGAGGCCGCATCCCATTCGCTCTTCGAGAAGCACCTGGCACGGCATTGCATAGCGCGCGGCCAGCCCGGCAACTGCGGCCTGCATTGCCCACGGCCCGCACGAGAAGATAGCCTTGCCCGCCCGCTCGCCGGGGGGCAGGGCTTGTAGGTACTGCGACAGCAAATCGACGGACGTGCCCGTGTGGCAGCCTTTGCGCGGCTCGATGGTCGCAATGCGGACGACCGCCCCGAGGTCCACGTACTCGTCTATGACCGCCGTCACATCCTTGTCGAGAAAGTGCACTACCTCGTCCGAATCGGAGAGTGTCATGGGCAGGGCGAATCCTGTGCCTACGAGCACCACGAGCCCCGAGCCCGCCCGATGCAAACGCTCGGCGAGAAGATAAAGCGGTGCGATGCCGGTGCCGCCGGCGACGAGCACCGCCGTCTGCGGGGGCTGCGTCAGGTTGAAGCCGTTGCCGATGGACCCGAGGACGTCGAGCCGGGAGCCGAGCGCGGCGCCGGCCAGGAGGCGCGTGCCGCGGCCAACGACCTTGAAGAGTATCTCGACCCAGCCGTCGGCGCCCGCTCGGTGCACGCCGAATGGCCTCGCAAGCAGAAACGGCGCCTCGCCCACGGGATGTGTCTTGTGATATTCCACGACGTCGGCATACGAGTCGAACGCGCGCGGCCGGTCGATCCGGCCGGGGAGCCGGACGTTTACAAACTGTCCCGGAATTGAAGACCGCGCGATGGGCGGCGCGTGAAACCGAAGGCGGCAATGCCCGCCCTCAAGCTCCACAACATCGAGTACGGGGCACCTGAGATGATGGATTGTGTTTCGCGGGAGGACTTCCAATGCTCTTGCCGGGCCTTTGCTATTCGCTGAGGATGGCGGATCCGGAAAGCTCGTAGAGGTCGATTTGCCTGTCTTTGAAGAGGTCGTTGTATTCGCCGAGAGCCTTGTTTCGCGCCTCTGTGTGGTCGATCTCGACGACTTCGATGCAATCCCCCCGCTCCGGCCCCTCGGCCAGGACCTGCCCGAACGGGCCGACGATTCGGCTGCACCCGGTGAAGATGTGCTCCTTGCCGGCGCGCCGCTCGGTGCCGTAACGGTTGGCAGTGATCATAAACACGCGGTTCTCCAGGCAGCGCGTTATCATTGCGTCCTGGCAGTAGGGCAGCACAAGGTTGGCCGGATGGCAGATGATGTCGGCGCCCTTGAGGGCCAGGGTTCGGCAGCTCTCCGGGAAAATCCAGTCGAAGCAAACCATAATCCCGACGCGGACGCCGCCGACGTCGAACACGTTGAAGCCCGAATCGCCGGGCGTGAACCAGAGCTTCTCTTCGTGGAAGAGGTGGGTCTTGCGGTAGACGTCGATGCCGCCCGATGGCCTCACGAGCACGGCCGAGTTGTAGATGTTGTCGCCCGCCTTCTCGGCGATGCCGGCGACGATGTGCATGTTCCTGTCGGCGGCGATGCCGCGCCACACGGCAACGGCCGGGCCGTCGTCGAGCGATTCGGCAAGGCCGGCGGCTTCTTGCCTGGAGGTGAATAGGTATCCGGATGTTGCCAGTTCGGGCAGGACGACGAGGTCGGCATCGGTTGCGGCGAGCATTTCGGCTGTTTTGCCGCGATTCCACTCGGGGTCGCCAGACTTGACATTATATTGTATGAAGCCTATCCGCACGATGGCCTCCACCGGGTTACAGGCCCTCGAAAATACGCCCGAGCCGTATGCCCAGCGCCTCCGAGATACGATACAGCGACGACACCGACGCCCCGCTGCTGCCAAGCTCGATCTGCGATACCTGGCTTTTCGAGATCCTGGCTCTTTCGGCGAGTTGCTTTTGCGTGAAACCCTTTTCAGCGCGGACGGTGCGCACACGCTCGCCGATCTGGCGGTTGAGCTGCTCCTCGGGATCGATCACAATGCCGCGTGTTTCGATGGCGTTGCGCACGGCGGTGAGGAAGCGATCGAGGTTGAAGGGCTTTTGCACGTAGTCGGCGCCGCCCAGCCTCATCGCGGCGGCGGCCGTCTCCACCGACGGAAACCCGGTGCAGATTATCACTGCAATTTCGGGGTCGTGGGCTCTGATTTCCTCGAGCACCTCGAGGCCGCTTTTTCCGGGCATGTTCAGATCTAGAATAACGAGATGAAAATTCCCATTCTTCAGCGTTGGCGCGGCGAGCATGGGGTCGTTGACGGCCGAAACTTTGTAGCCGGCGGTTTCGAGTGCATCCTCCAGCAGAATGCAGACGTCTTTGTCGTCGTCAACAACCAGGATATTGACAGCGTCGAGCACGATGGCCTCCTGCGCGTTAAATGGTCGGGTCGTGAGCGATCAGAAGACAACTTCCTTGCGGCGCCCACACGGCTCCGCGCCGTATAAGTGTAACAAAACGTGCCGCGCGATTCAAATCCATTTTCCCCCGAAGGCCAAGCGGGGAAATTGAATCCTCGTCGTCGATCCGTTTCTTTCCGCGTCCTCCTCGTCGATCCGCCCTTCGACGACGAACTTTCGCTCCTGCCGCGCAAGGCGGCAGGGGACGGGTGTTGGGGGCAATCGGTACTCGCTACCGAACTTTGCTCCCTGCCGGACAAGCCGGCAGGGGAGCCCGGCACAAGGCTTTTCGTAACGTCCCAAGAAAACGCCGTGAAGCCCCATGAATGGGGCTGGAGAGCAAGAGCCAAGCAATATTCCGCGACTCGCCTCTACCC
>JABMSA010000205.1 GCA_013202185.1 Planctomycetota bacterium | reverse complement strand
CGATCTGGACAAAGCCTGCCAGGACGAGATTATCGCCCGCACGGATCATGCTTTGGTGTGAGGTAGTCATGACGCGCTCGGGCGAGCGGCAGTAAAACAATTCGATTCTTCGCGCATGTTTTCGCTCGGCGTTCGTCTATTAGTGTGAAGCATGAGTAAATCCCGCAAAACCGTCTTACTGTTGGTCCGGACGGCAGCCACGCTACTGGTCGCTGTAATCATCGTGCTTGTTTTGAAGCAAGGTTCCTTTGTGCAGCCTGGTGAGCCGCAGACCGTCCTTCAGGCGCCGGCGATTGGCCGACTGAGGGCGACGTTTGGAAGTCCCAGGCTCGGATTCGCGCCGACGTATGAAGTGAGGACCATAAACAAACTCGTGATCTACAGACTCAGTCCCGAAGGAGCTTTTCAGAAAATCGGCGAGCACGCCGGAATGGCCGAGAGTGGCATTGTGTCCGGGACTGCGAGATACTATGGGCTGAGCACGCGAAAGCCTGACGATCACCTGCAAATCATCATATACGATGCAGGCAAAGAAATGCACAAGATGCCCAAGGACTTTATGAAATGGGGCGATAGAACGATCAACCCATTGGCTGTGCTTGCGAAGGGGAACCTGTTTGCGATATACGGCTCAGAGTCATTTGGCATGAGGCCTTCGTACGCAGCAATAATCCAATTCGACAGTGAAGAAGGCCCCCGACGTCACGATCTCTACTCAGGAGAGGGCAAGTTCAGGTACGCTCTCTCGGGAGACGCCTCTGTGGTCTCGATCACTGCCGACGGTACCACGTCATTGTACTCCGGGGAAGACGGGCGCCTTCTGGCGACAATCGAAAACTTCAAATACCCGACAGTGAGCTACGACGGGCGCACCGTCATAGGACTCAAGGGTGAGAACATAGCTGTATATCAGGATGGCCGGTGCGTGGCCGAGGCACCTCTGGGAAAGAGGAACCCGCGCATGAAACTCTCTAAAAGTGGATACTATGCGATCACGCCCGACGAATCGCACGAGATGCTGCATATCCTTGAAACACGATCCCTACAACCCGTGCGCAAACTAAGGGCAAGCCCGGGGTACAAATTCGAAGGGTACGGGGCGGTTTCCTCCGACGGAAAGGTTGCGATTCGGGTGACAAAACGGTCTCCGCCTGGCACGAGGACATCAAGCGTCGAGCAAAGTAAGTTACTTATCTATAACGATGATGGTTCCCTGCTCTACCAGCGGGAATTCGAGCCAGTTGACGGCGTTCCTGCGAGAGGGATGACATGGTCGCTCGACAGCAATTGCCTCACATACCATGATATAGAACAGAATAGAGTAATCAGACATGTGTTTCGTCCGTGAGGACAGGGCCCGGGAAAACTAGGAGAAAACTAGGGACAGTGGATGACAGCGTTGTTTGGAGAGGGGACCGTGCTGCTGTTTACCATCTTGCTCGAGATCGAAAAATAGGTAACCGTCCCTGGTTTTCCGGACCGTTGTCATTAGTTATGATCACGCGGATATGACAATCGTGGGTTTGCGAATGTGGCGGCTGACGCCCGGGAGATCACCGCACGGAGCAGCGGCGAGCGATCCGGAAAGGCTGATATGTGGAGCAGGACGTTGCAGAATCCAGTGAAGTTCTCGCAAGATCTGCCGATACTGAAATGTAAGCAGAGAACCTTCTGGAAAGGACTAACCACGTTTGAGTAACGTGCATGCTTGTTTCAGCGGACCGCACGCCATGGGAAAGACCCCGCGGAAGGAATAACATGACAACTGGACAATTCAGGTTAATCGACTTCGTAGATGACATGTGCGCGGGAAGGGACGTCTTTCTGCGATTCCTACGTGTGGCAAAAGACATTATGACTGTTGATGTTCGAGTTCTGACCGCTGGCGACACCGTAGGCGCGGCTGCGCGGTTCATGATAGACAACCTGGCGCGACATGTCCCCGTACTAGAGGTTCTCAGTCGGGAAGGAGAAAAAGCGCGTTTTCTAGGCGTCGTCTCGCAAAGAGACGTGCTCCGGCAAATGCCCCCACCTGGACGATCACGCGACAAGGGAGCCGCGGCTGCCCTACACAAGCCGCTTGCGACAATCCTCACCCGGAATCCCACGTCTGTATCGCCGGAAACACCCATGATACAGGTGATCAAGACCTTGATCCAAGTTCGGGTGGATATGGTGCCAGTCCTTGATGATGGAGATGTGGTGGGCATCATCACCGCCACCGACATCATCAGGCTCCTCGTGAGGCTGGACAGAATCCGTAGGCTCTTGGACGAGCAGAAAACGGGCTCACGGTTAGCTGATCTTTCCTCTGGGAGAACCCCAGACGCGGCAGGTTTCTTGTTGTCCGCTCTCGAAAGCGTCCAGAACGTTATGAGTCGGGACGTGGTTTGCCTGCGTCCCCAAGACAACCTTAAGAAGTGCATAGAGGCCTTCAGGGCGGGAACATTCCGGCATGTGCCAGTGGTCGATGGCCAAGGGAAATTGCTCGGGGTCCTATCGGACCGGGACGTCCTCCTCATGCTTCCCCCTCTCGAGTCCCAATCCCCAAAAGACGCCAGCAAAGGAAAGAGCCATCTGTTCGCTGTCGACCCCGGAGACCCGGTCCTTGATGCCCCGGCCGGGGAATGCATGACGCGGGATATAGAATCTATTCCTGCAAGCTGCTCAGTATTTCACGCTGCAAGGATGCTGGCCAAGAAGCGCGTGGGCTGCCTGCCAGTGATTGACGACGGAGGGCACGTTCAGGGGATGGTGACCGTCACGGACATAATGCGTGCTGTGGTCGCCTTGTACAGTTTGGCCTCTGCTTCTGAGAGCCTGTGTGAAAAGCCTCAAGTTCTGGGTTGCGTTGGTCGATAGCGCTTGATGGCGGTTGGCCGCCGCCGGGTGCGCCAGGAGGGGCGCAACATAAAAGCTCAACGGTACCCCAGCCACCTGGCGCCGGCGATCCGTCTGAAGACGGCCGGGCCGGGCATCCCTTCGATGCAATCCAGGAGGCAATCGAGGCAGTCGGCGATTCGTACACGATTATCGTGCGAGACGGCACCGCCGTCGCGTTCCAGTCTGCGGCGACCAACCTGGTCGAGGGCGACACGAACGGGATGTGGGACATCTTCGTCCGCGACTGGAGCGTCAGGCTCACGGTCACAACGTCGGGCAGCGGGGCGTGTCATGCAGGTGAAGGCGGCGGGTTCAAGCCCTCGAATCCGACCTATGTTACCTTTTCGGGCGGCGGGCACTGCGACATGTGCCTGATCCACTGCCCCAAGGGCGCGGACCGCCCGGCCGGATCGGATGATTGACAGGCGGAGGGGAATGAAGAGGTCTGCTCTTCGCCACCACTGGATTCATTCCAGTGGAGCAATGCTTTTGCACTACACAGACGTATAAGAGGAATCCCCCTGCCGCCTCGCGCGGCTATGTGTGAACGTTCGGTGACTACACGACCCGACGGCGCGACGGCGAACTTATGCACCTGCCGGGCAAGCCGGCAGGGGAGCTTGGAGAAAACAGGAAGAGCGGCCCCGTAGCCTGTCAATTCTTCACCTGCCGGGCAAGAGCGTCGGGCCGGACCCTACCTCATCGTGAATCGACCGCAGCCCCCGCACAAGACGGCCCATGGCTTCTGCCACGTCGTCGCGGCGGATTGCGCCGAACGCGATGCGCAGCGAACAGTTGTCGTCGACGCCAAAGGCGCTGCCCGGTATGGCCGCCACACGATGCTCGCACACCAGCCGCCGCACCAATTCCATCGGTTCAATGGCAAGGTCAAGCTGCAACAGAAGATAGAAGGCACCCATTGCGGGCGGCGTACGGCAGAAGTCGGTGATCGCCTCGAGCCCCTCATATACGAGCCTGCGCGTGCCGGCGATCTCGGCAAGCTTCTGTGAGAGTCTGACCATGGTACGTACCTGGGT
>JABMSA010000204.1 GCA_013202185.1 Planctomycetota bacterium | reverse complement strand
GAGCGAGACCTGGACGCCGCCATACGCTTGTATGGTGAAGCGCTGCGGCTATATGCCTCCAAGGAGGCCCAAAAGGGCCTGAGCGATATGGAGAAACTCCTCGAAGAATACGCCGGCAAACTTCAGCCCGCCAAACAGGCCCTGAAGAACAAGCAATACGATGAGGCCCTGAACCTTGCCGGAGAAGCCTTGACGCTCTACCCGAGCCGGCAAGAACCGCAAAGAATCGAAAGGGAAGCCGGAGCTGCGATCCAGAAGATCAATAACCTTTGGGCGGTCTGTCAGCAGTTCATGGAGCAGAGATTCCTCCAATCTGCCCACGCCGCTCTAACTCAGTTGCTCGAGCTGCAGCCCGGCCACAAGACCGCCCCGGGCCTGAAGGAGAAAGTCGAAATCGCAATACGAGACAGCGAACAACTCCTCGACAAGACACGGAAGCTGCTCGACAAGGGCGAGCCACCCCCCGACCGGTCCGATTACGAGCAGGCGCGCAAAGATATGCTTGAAGCAATTAGCCTCGACGCAGAGAACCCGGAGGCGCCCGAATTGCTTCGCAAAGTCACGCGCCACCTCCCGCCCGAACGCATGGTTGCCCTATTCGTCGAAAGATTTCCCCTCGGAATGGACATGACTATGCGTGAGAGGTTCCGGAAGCTCTTCCCCGGGCTCGATGAGAAGCTCTACGAGGATGAACTTTCCATCGAGCAGACCCAGCTCAAAGACTTCCTCATCGGCATGTACGAGGTGACCAACGAAGAGTTCTGCCTGTTTCTCAACACTCCGGCAGCCGCAAAGATCACATTTCCCGACCACCCTGCAATCAAGCTGCAAGGCAAACGCTACGTGGTTGAGCCGGGGCTCGAGCACCTGCCCGTTACCAACGTTTCGTGGCACCAGGCTTCAGACTATTGCGAGTGGTACAGCACCAGGATCGGCTTCTCGTGTCATCTTCCCACGGAAGCACAGTGGGAAGCGGCCGCATCATGGGATGCAAAGCCGGGCCGAAAGCGGATTTTCCCCTGGGGAGACCAACTCGAAATCGACGACGACTTCATCAAGACGGACAAGCCCCGCAGGGTCGGCGGCGCAGGCTTGGACGTGTCGCCGTCGGGCGTGTTCGACATGGGAGGCAACGTTGCCGAGTGGTGCCTGAACCAGCACACCCGGGGCAAAGAGGCAAAGGTGTTTAAGGGCGGATCCTGGAGAGACTCGGCCCTGCACAGTTGGCGTACTACAGCACGCAACCCCCTGCACCCGGAGGCTAAGAGAGACTATGTAGGATTCAGAGTCGCAGCCGAGATGTTTGAAGAATAACAATCGTCACACCGCCACAGTTCCTGGAGGATCAAGAAGGACATGAAAAACACAAGAAAACTTTCGGTCATCGCAATCACGGCCGTCGCCGCCTGCGCTTTCATCGGCTGCACCAGCCACGTGGAATATGTTGAGGGCGAGGTGCTCAAGACCGAAAAGCAAGAGGTCCGGAAGAAAGTACTCCACAAGCTCGACCACACCCGTCGCCTTGATGCAGCCTCCCCATTTCTGAAGATCGGCGTGCAGGCCCGGCAGGAGACAATGCGCGAACATCGCGACATCTGCCAGAAGGTGGAAGTCTACAAAAAATCGACCTGGTTCCAGCCCGATTCCTTCCTGTGGCTCGTAAACTTCACCAGGGGCACGCTCTGGCTGGGCGGGTCGGCCGGAGCCGGGGGCATCATGCTGTTTCACGCTGCGGCGGCACCCGTCGTGGGAATCGGCGGAGCGGCCGTCGGCGGAGTGGCTATTCCAGGCATGATCCTGGCCACTCCCGAGAAAAAAGACAGAGACCCGCTCGGCTTCATGGAGACGTGCGCCGGAGGGCTCGAGGCCGTGCTCGAAACCCCCTTCCAACTCCTGGAATTGCCTCAAATACTCGCCTACGACGCACCAATGTATCCCTTCACTAAAGCCTTTATCAAACACGAAGCTTCACCCTGGGGGCGGAAGCTCTTCACCAACGACTACGTTAAGGAATGGTGGGAGGCCGACAAGAAGCTCTTCGAGGACCTCTGGTACTTTGGCTGGGACTACAAGGCTTACTCGCCCTTCTTCATCTGGCCCAAGACAAAGTCGGCGGAGCGCCGAATACTTCCCGGAGAAACAATACCCGGAGAATGGAAGACCGAAACAGAACGAACCCAATGGACAAATGTGCCCTACCAGCCGATCAGGCTCAAGGGGCCCACTGTCGACAAAACCATAACATCAGACGCCGACGGCTTCGCAACGATCCAGTTGCTTCCCCTCGCACAGGGGCTTCGGCACACAGACGCCTTCACCTTCAGCGTCGAGGCCAACACCGAAACCGGCACGCTTGCCAAGCTATTCACGTTCAAGGTTTCCGACCTCAGGGATCCGCAGCCCCCTATGGTGTCAACCATTCCCAGGAACGGCGCCATCGTCAAAGACCCGGTCATCGTCTTACAGGTAACAGTGACCGGCGACGACACCTTGACAAGGATCATCATCACCCACGACGGGCTGCCCGTAGCCGAATATCCCAAGGCCGGCGGCAAGCTCGACTACCGTCACGAGGTAAAAGAAAAACTCTCCCTCAAGCCGGGCGAAAACATCATAAAGATCACCGTCGAAGACAAGAACGGAAGAAGAAGAGAAGAGCCGATCACCATTCACCTTCAATAGGAGCAGCTCAAATTGCGGAGGACGCTGAACATGTTCTGCAGTAAATGCGGAGAAGAGAGATGAAGAGGACGGAAGATGAGAAACAGAGACATCTCATGTTGATGAACCGGAAAACGCGCATGGGCCAGAGCAGGGGCAGGGACCAATGGCATTGACTTAAGGGCGGAAGAGGGCAGGCAATTCGCTCAAAGTCTCGCTCAGCGCTGCCCCTACGCGGACGGACGCCCTCAAGTTAATGCCATTGCTGAGGTAGGGGCAGGCCGCCCCGCCGAATGGCGGATAGGCCCGAAGGGCCGTGGCGTTGCCTGGCCTCCGTTCTGCCAACGGAATAAAACCCTCAGATCGCTCAACAAAAGGAGATGAAGCGATGAAAAAGAAACTGCAATTGTGGATTGTGGTGGCGGTGGCAGTGATCGCGGCTGTTGTAGCCTTATCCGTGCCGCGCAACCCCAAGCTCGGCGACAGCATCACCAACTCCGTCGACATGAAACTCGCCTACATCCCGCCCACCGACCGGGGAGGGTTCATGATGGGCGGCGACCAATCGCCAGAACAGGTGGCACGCCTCGGGGGAGGGAATGCAGATTGGTATAAGAACGAGCATCCTCAGCACCGGGTGATACTCACGAAGGGATTCTGGATGGGAAGGACGGAAGTGACCCAAAGGCAGTGGAAAGCCGTAATGGGGACAACACTTCGGCAGCAACGGGACAAGGCAAACCCACAATGGCCACTGTACGGTGAAGGCCCGGATTATCCGATGTATTATGTTTCGTGGGAAGAAGCAATGCAATTCTGCCGGAAACTGAACGCTATGCGCGGTGAAGAGGGGCGCCGCTATCGCCTGCCTACAGAAGCCGAATGGGAGTATGCCTGCCGTGCAGGGACAACGACTCCCTTCAACACGGGGAATACGATCAGTACCGACCAGGCCAATTATAATGGAAACTACACCTACGACAACGGACGCAAGGGGAAGCACAGAAACAAGACAACTGCTGCAGGCGCCTTTGCCCCAAACAACTGGGGCTTGTACGACATGCACGGCAACGTATGCGAATGGTG
>JABMSA010000203.1 GCA_013202185.1 Planctomycetota bacterium | reverse complement strand
GATCAGCGTGGGGCCAATGGGGGCCTTGGTGTCGTTTGCAATTGGAATGAGGATGGGCATGATACCCATGCAAGGGCCGGGCTTTCCGTCTCTTGGCATCGGGATATTGGCTACCGGGATATTGGCTACTTCGTTTTTCCTGGCCCTTGCGTGGAGTTTCTTCTACCTCGCGGCCACGTCGCTGCTGAAGCCGCCGTCGTGGAACCGCAGCACTTCTCTGAGGATATGGTTCGTGGCTTTCATGCTCACGTCTCTGGGCTTCTTCTCCTACGCGCTAACCGCCGTCATGCCAACCGTCACAGACAGAGCCATCATCGTCTACCTAGCCGGGTTCGTGGGCATACCGAGCGTGTTTGCGGCGATCGGCTTCTGCGGCGAGCCGTGGGAGCTTTCATCGCGCATGAAAGACAAGCTCAAGAAGATACCCTACCTGCTGAGAATCTCGTTCGGCCCGGGCAGCATTGCCGGCGGCGTGTTCGTCCGGGCGATGTGTTTGCTGACGGGCGCTGCCGCGCTGCGTACGCCGGCAAAGATGCAAGAAATGGTGTTGTGGATATTCCTCGGCATTTTCGTGTATGTTAATTTCTGCTGCTCGCTGGCCGCAACCGTTCGCGCTCTGTGGGACACTCCGAAGTCGCGCTTGATCACCGTATTGATTCTTGCGGGGCTGTGCCTGTTCCCGTGCGTTGGGTTTCTCGAGCACAGCTCACGCTCCTGGTTTGCGAACATCATTTACCTGAATCCTTTCGCGGCCCTGGCCGAAAGCCGTGGCACCGGCTTTGCGGATTTGCATTACGGCGGGATTATCTTCTTCGGCTTCCACATCGTGTGCGCGGCAGTTCTCTTCGCCGTTCGCAGGGTGTATATGATGGCACAACGTCCGGCGGCTGTCATCGCGCAAGGGCCCGATCGGCCCGCTGCCGCTTCGCCGGGGCCCGCGGGTGCCCCGCCGTTGTAGCGAATGCTCCGTTCTCCGAGAAGCTGCAATGAATCCGACAGCCGTAAAGAATCTCCGCCATTCCTGATCCTGGCCACCGACCTCCCGTCTCGGCAGTCTCGTTACTGAATTCGGCAAACTTCTCGCGTCGCGCGCCGATTATAGAACCGCGCGGACGCATCGCGCGCCGCAACAGCGGCCCGCAGGCAGCCGCACTTTGCAACTGGAGGGAGCCGTGAAGCGCACAATCATCGTTTCCATAGTATTGATCGCGGGCATGCTCCTCGCCATGCCTTCGGCCGGCGAAGATTACCGCCCCGGCCCCGACGACGTGCTGATGATCCACGTTGCCGATCATCCCGAGCTGAGCGCCGGCGAGGCCGTGGTGTCGCGCTCGGGAACCATCACGCATGCGGTGTGGGGCGAGATCCGCGTCGAGGGCATGAGCCTCAGCAACTTCGAGGTCGCCCTCACGAAGCGGCTGGCCGACGAGTTTATCAAAGACGCACGCGTAAACGTGAGCGTTCGGCAGGCCAATACGCTCCTTGTGTACCTCCTGGCCCAAAACGGCATCACCAGCGCCTACAGGCTCAGCATAAACGGCAGGCTGTCGGAGCTGCTCGTCCGCGCCGCCCTGACGCCCGAATCCTGCAAGCGCACGATGGCGGTCATCCTGCGAAGAGAACCACCGCAGAAGTCGGATGCAACCACGCCCGACGAAAACGCCTCCCCGCCGGAGATGCCCGTCAAGACCATGATCGACCTCTACGAGCTCATGATAATGGGCCGAAAGGAGGTCGACGTGCCCCTGCGAAGAAACGACTGGGTGCGACTTGTCAATCGCGATCCCCGGAGGAATCAGTCGTATGTGTTCGTGATCGGCAACGAGAAGATTCCGACACAAGCGCATGAATTCTCCGTCGGGGCCACGCTGGCCGATCTGATCCCCCCCGGAAGCCCACAAGACGTGCCCCTGCTCGAGCCGCCTCGAGGCCGGCGCCGCGTGAGCCCCGGCGAGTTTGTGGTGCTTGGAGACTGGCCCGCCGGCGACGAGGAAATAGCAGTGTTCGGCGCCGTCGAGAAAGCGGGCGTCCAGATGCTCTCTGCCAACATGACGTTGGGCGAGGCCGTCGCGAACGCAGGCGCCGCCCACGACGCGGGCTCTCTCGCGCGAATTGTGCTGGCCCGCCGCCGTAGCTTGGTGGCACGCGACGCAACGAAAATCAGGAAGATGGTTTTCTATAAAACGAACACCTCCCCGAACGACGGCTACGGCATCAAGCAGCCGCTGATAGCCGGCGACGTGGTGTTTGTAATCAGCGACAAGGATGAATGACTGAGCGGAGGAAACATTCTTGGAAGCCGCAGGCAGTGCAGAGATTCACGTTCGCGACTACGGCCTCGCGCTGTGGAAGCGCAAATGGCTGGCGCTCATCACGCTGATGTCGGTGCTCATGCCGGTGGTTGTGTACGTGAAATGGATACAGGAGCCTACCTACGAATCGACGGCCGCGCTGGTGGTCAAGGTGCTGGGCAAGCAGGCTCAGCTCTTTCCGGGCGCCAGGCCGGCGACCAAGCTCGACGTCGACACCGAAATTGAGATAATGAAATCGCCGCCGGTGCTGGCCAGGCCCGCAGCGATGCTCGAGGCCGTCGGCCTGGACCCGCTGCGATGGCTGAAGAGAATCGACTGGATCCGAATCGAAGAGACCTCCGTGGTGCACATCAGGGCCGAATCGCCGTCGCCCGAGTTGGCCCGCGACATAGCCAACGCCGTGGGCGACAGCTACATCGAGTATAGCCGCCGAACGACGCTCGACACCTCGCGGAGCGCGTTTGTGTGGCTCGAGCGCCAACTCGCCGACGCCAAGGCAAGAATGCAGAGCGACGAACAGAAACTCCGCGACTTCCGCAAGACCAGCGTGAGCGCAGCCATAAGAGCAGGCTCCGATTTTGACAACGACTACCACCGCGCCCTGATGAGCCGGCACGCCGAGGCAAAGCTGGCCGGGGCCGCCGCCGGAACACAACTCGACGAATACGGACAGCTCCTCGATCAGTGCGGCATCCCAAAGCCCGGCCCACCGGGAAACGAACCAACGACGGTCGTTTTCGACGAAAAGGCGGACCACGAAAAACTCGCGCTGCTCGCCGCCCTCTCAAACTCTGACCGCCTGGCCGAAATAACGGCACAGATCGACGCGGCCACCGCCGCTCTCAACGAAAAACTCAAGACACTCAAGCCGCGCCACCCCCAAATCATCACACTCAAGGAGCAGGCGGCCATGCTCGACCGCCACTACAAAGCCGCCTTCCTCACCGAGTGCCAGAAGGGCTACGTCGTCCGCCGCGCACGCCTGACGGGCCTCCAGGCAATGCTCAAGGACAAGGAGCACGAACTCGACGAATACAGGCAGCAGTTCTTCCGAACGGCAAACCAGCAGTTGGAGTTTGCCGTGCTGCAGAGAAACGTCGAGGCCAGCCGAATGCTCTACGGCACGGTGCTTTCAAAACTGAAGGAATTCGACCTTTCACAAGGGGCCACGCGCGAGAGCGCGCGCTTCATCCAACGGGCGCCGCTCGGTTTCCTCAAGGACCCCGAAAATGGAATAAAGATTGCATTCGCAATGCTCTGCGGAGTGCTCCTGGGAGTGGGCGTGGCTCTCCTCATGGAGTACTTCGACACAACGCTCAAGAACGCCGACGACGCGGAAAGAACACTCGGCCTCACGGTGCTGGCCACTTTGCCGTCGCTTTCCGGGGCCGCCGCGACCTCCACGCGCGAGAACCCCGATCTCTTCGTCGTCCTGGATTGACCAGACATGAAAAAGAAGGAAACTCAATTGCCGGGCGTCGTCGACAGCAGATCGGCCTTCGCCGAATCGTGCCGCGCCCTGCGGACCAATCTCCTCTTTCTCGAAGAACATCGAGTGCGGTCGATCATGATAACAAGCGCTCTCCCCAACGAAGGAAAGAGCGTAGTGGCGGCCAACCTCGCGGTCGCCTTTGCCGCCGGCCGCAGGAAAGTGCTCCTGGTAGACGCCGACCTTCGCAATCCTACTCAGCACAAGTGCTTCGACGTGGACAACACCGTGGGGCTGACCCAGGCACTGCGGCGGCCACAGTCGAGCGAAAACGGCGCACCCGAGATAATCGTCCAACAGACGCGGCCGGGGCTGGACGTGCTAACCAGCGGACCGCTGCCTGCCGGCCCGTCCGATGACCTGGCGTCGGACGCAATGATTCGATTGGTGGAATTTGTCAAGACCAAATACAACCTGGTCATCTTCGACTCGACGGCCGTTTTGCCGGTCACGGACGCTCTCGTGCTGGCCAGGCACGTCGACGGGATCATCCTCGTTGTCAGGGCCGTCCACACGCGAAGCGAACAGGCAGGCGAGGCCATAAAGCAACTGCGCCGGGCAAACACGAACCTGCTCGGGGTTGTTCTCAACTCGGTCAACGCGAGAAAAATCGCCGCCCGCAACGGGCACTACCACGGCGCCGCACCGTGAAGGCCCGGCGCCATCACTTCAGCCGCCGTCGGAGCAGATCACTTGAAGCTGATAGTGCAGATACCATGCCTCAACGAAGAACAGACGCTTCCAATCACACTGGCCAACATACCGAGAAACATCGAGGGCATCGACAAGGTGGAAGTGCTGATCATCGACGACGGCAGTAGGGACGCAACGCTCGAGGCCGCGCGCGACAACGGCGTGCAGCATGTCGTCAAGTTCCCACAAACCAAGGGCCTTGCAAAAGCCTTCTCGGCCGGAATCGACGCATGCCTTCGCCTGGGCGCGGATATCATCGTCAACACCGACGGCGACAACCAATACTGCGGCGCAGACATCCCCCGGCTCGTGAGACCGATTCTCGACGGCTGGGCGGAAATGGTCGTGGGCAACCGGCAGGTCGAGAACGTCAAGGAGTTCTCGTGGACCAAGAAGAGGCTGCAGCAGATCGGCAGTTGGGCCGTGCGGAGAGTATCCGGAGCGGACCTCCCCGACGTCACCAGCGGCTTCCGCGCTTTCAGCCGCGAGGCCGCCCTGCAGATGAACATCGTGTCGCCGTTCACCTATTCCCTGGAGACAATCATCCAGGCCGCCAAGAAGCACATAGCGATAGGCCACGAGAACATCAAGACCAACCCGAAAACGCGCCCCTCGCGCCTGTTCAGCACGATGCCGCAGTACCTCAAGCGCTCGGCGATCACCATCATTCGGATCTACACAATGTTTCAGCCGCTTCGGGTTTTCACTGCCTTCGGTGCTCTGTTTCTGGCGGCAGCCGGGTTACTGGGCCTGCGGTTCTTCTATTTCTACATCACAGGCAGCGGCCAGGGCCACGTGCAATCGGTTGTCCTCTCGGGTGCACTCGGCGTCACAGGCTTCATAATCCTGCTCATCGGCCTTGTGGCGGATCTCATATCCTTCAATCGCAAGCTCATCGAAGAGACGCTGTATCGCATGAGACGCGTCGAGTTGTCGTTCGGTGCCGATCGGCGCCCCGGACGTCCGGACTATGGATATTTCCATTCCACCGCCGGCGACACAAGCCCAAGCGTGCCACCGGCCGCGCATGATCGCGAAGAAGGAGAATCGTCGTAACGCGAGAATCCGTCTCGCGCGCCGCAAGAGAACAAATGCGCATGGGCAAGGGTAGGCGCGGCTTGGCTGCAGAATAGGATTCGACGACGAGGACGACGACGACGACGAGGACGATTGGGGAAGAGGCTCATCCCCGACGAGAGGCCCGACGGTGTGCCGCACAATGTAGTCCACGATGTAGGTC